>NZ_JAGGZH010000143.1 GCF_021162145.1 Thermotoga sp. | reverse complement strand
GTTAAGGACGGTGTGACGGTGGGCATAGGAAGCGGACAGCCTTCCAGAAAGAGAGCGGCGTGGATCGCCACCGTGATGGCGGGTGAAAAAGCCAGGGGAGGAATCGCAGCTTCCGATGCCTTTTTCCCGTTCCCTGACTCGCTGGAGATTCTTGCTCAGGCGGGAGCGAAGGCCATTGTTGCGCCTCTCGGATCTATAAGAGACGAGGAAGTTCTCTCAAAAGCGAAAGAACTCGGACTCACATTCTACAAAGCCCCCAGCAGAGTCTTCAGACACTGAGAGGTGAGATGGATGAGGGTACACGTCCTGGGTTCAGGTGGAAGAGAACACGCCATAGGATGGGCGTTTTCGCAACAAGGTTATGAGGTTCACTTTTATCCAGGGAATGCTGGAACTAAAAGGAACGGTGCAAACCACCCTTACGAAGGCGAAAAAACGATAAAAAGCATTCCGGACGAGGACCTCATCATCCCGGGCTCTGAAGAGTATCTCGTGGAGGGAGTCGCGAACTGGAAGGTGAACGTCTTTGGTCCTGTGAGGGAAGTTGCAAAACTCGAAGGTTCCAAGGTCTTCGCCAAGTGCTTCATGAAAAGGTACGGTATAAGAACCGCTCGTTTCGAAGTGGCGGAAACTCCAGAGGAACTGAAGGAGAAAATAAAGAAGTTCTCCCCACCGTACGTGATAAAGGCAGACGGTTTGGCACGTGGCAAGGGTGTTTTGATTCTCGACTCAGAAGAGGAGGCACTTGAAAAGGGATCCAGACTCATAGCAGGAGAACTTGTAAAGGGAGTCAAAGGGCCCGTTGTGGTAGATGAATACCTGATAGGGGAAGAGCTTTCTGCCATGGCTGTTGTCAACGGAAGAAACTTCGTGATACTTCCCTTCGTGAGAGATTACAAACGGCTGATGGACAATGACAGGGGCCCGAACACGGGTGGCATGGGATCGTGGGGACCCGTGAGTGTGCCACGGGAGACGATTTCGAAAATAGAAGAGCTCTTCGATAGAACGCTCTGGGGAGTGGAAAAGGAAGGTTACACTTACCGGGGTTTTCTGTATCTTGGCTTGATGTTACACAATGGCGAGCCGTACATCCTCGAGTACAACGTGAGACTGGGAGACCCGGAAACGGAAGTGATCGTGACGCTGAATCCTGAAGCTTTCGTTAACACCGTGCTGGAAGGTTACAGGGGTGGTAGAATGGAAGCGATTGAGCCAGATAGATTCGCCGTGGACGTGGTGCTCGCCTCGAAGGGTTATCCAGATGCTCCTGAGAAAGGAAAGGAAATCACGCTTCCAGAGGACGGTCTCATCTTCTTTGCCGGGGTTGCAGAGAAAGACGGAAAACTGGTAACAGCAGGTGGAAGGGTGCTTCACTGTATGGGAACCGGTGCAACCAAAGAAGAGGCAAGAAAGAAGGCCTACGAACTCGTCGAGAAGGTACACTTCGAAGGAAAGACGTACAGGAGGGACATCGCCTCGTGAAATACACTTACAGAGACGCTGGTGTTGACGTTGAAAGAGGAGAGAGCTTTTCTAGGAAAATAAAGAACGCGGTGAAACTGCCAGACTGGTTGATGAAGGAACCCACAGGATACGCTGCCATACTGAAAATCACAAAACCACCGATCGCTGTCACGGCAGACGGTATTGGAACAAAACTCATCCTCCACAGAAAGTACGGAACGTGGCGCTACGCGGCTGAAGACCTTGTTGGAATGAACTACAACGATCTGGTCTGTGTTGGGGCAAGGCCGGTTGCTTTCCTGGACTATCTCGGCGTGAAAAGGATAACTGAAGAACACGAACAGTTCATAAAAGAACTCGTGGACGTACTTGAAAACGTAGGTGTCAAGCTGGTCGGAGGAGAAACTGCAGAGATGCCAGACGTCTATCACGAAGATTGGGACGCCGTGGGATTCGCCGTTGGGGTTCTGGAAAGAAGAGTTCCCGTTGACACAATAAAAGAAGGGGACGTCATCGTCGGGATTCCCTCCTCAGGCTTTCATTCGAACGGATGGTCACTCATAAGGAAGATCCTGAAGGAAGAAAACTTAAAACCTGAGAGTCTACCTTTCAACCTTCTGAAGGGGACACGCATATACAAAGAGGTCATCGATGTGTTCGATATGGTCAAGGGGATCGCGCATGTGACCGGTGGAGGTATTATCAGGGCTTTGAAAAGAGTCCTGGGAAGTATCGGGGCTCATGTTTCTCTTCCGAAGAGAGATTTCATCGATTGGATTTTGAAGTACGTTGAATTCGACGAGGCACTCAACACTTTCAATATGGGAATTGGTATGCTTCTGATCGTAGAAAAAAAGAGGCTGGAGAATGTTCTAAGCAAAGTGGATGGTGTGGTTGTTGGAAGCGTCGAAAGTGACTGGAAAATCGAGTACGGAGGTGAGGGGGGATAAGAGTGTTCGAGGGCTTCATAAAAGGTTTTCAAGAACTGATTAGGGACACAAAACTCGCTATGGTGAGTGTTATGGCACTCGTTCTTGGCTTTGTTGCAGAGGTTCTCTACTTCTTCGCGGGAAAGTACGATTTCCTGGATCTTGACTTCTTTGTCATAAAGCTCTTCGAAGAAATAGTTCTGGCCATGCTGATCGGATCTCTTCTTGTACAGCGAAACAAAGAGAGTTTTCTCAGTCTTCTTGTTTTCAGCACGTTCTACGGAGTGGCGATGGGGCTTGGTTTCTCTCTTTTCGTTCTGCCAGCTTTCGTGGTTTTCATGTTCTTATTCTTCGTACCACTTCTTTCTGCCAGGAACGACTCCGTCTCATCCATTCTGACAGAAAGTTACAGGCTGGTCTTCAAGAAGCAGAAGACAGTGGAGGTGTTCCTCGCTGCTGCTATCGTGTTCGTTGTGTGGTTCATACCCTTTGTTGGCTCCATCGTATCGAACTTTTTGAGGACAGTGTTTGTGTACGCGCTCTTTTATTCCCTGGAGGGGATGACCCATGAAGCAACTGAGAGTGACTCTGGCCCAGCTCAATCCAACTCTGGGTGATTTTGAGGGAAATCTGAAGAAAGCGATAGAAGCTCTCGAAATAGCCGAAGAGAGAGGCAGTGATCTTCTCATCTTCCCAGAGCTCTTCTTGTCCGGATACCCCCCGGAGGATCTCATGTTGAGGCTCTCTTTCCTGAGGGAGAACAAACGGTACCTCCAAGAATTTGCGTCACACACGAAAAACCGGGAAGTGACTGTCCTTATAGGATTCATCGACAGCGACGAAGACGCGTACAACGCCGCAGCCGTCCTGAAAAAAGGAGAAGTACTCGGTGTCTACAGGAAGATGTTTCTTCCGAACTACGGCGTCTTCGACGAGAGAAGATACTTCAAACCTGGAGAAGATCTTCTTGTTTTGAAGATGGATGACGTCAAGATAGGCGTTACCATCTGTGAGGACATCTGGAATCCGGTGGAACCGAGTGCCTCCCTGTCCCTGGGAGAAGGAGTTCATTTTGTGGCAAACCTTTCCGCTTCGCCCTATCATGTGGGAAAACCGGGGCTGAGGAGAGAATACCTCTCGATGAAGGCGTACGACTGCCACACAGCGATAGCCTACTGTAACATGGTGGGTGGACAGGATGAACTCGTCTTCGACGGAGGAAGTATCGTCGTTGACGCGTCTGGAGAGGTGATCAGCTACGGGAAACTCTTCGAAGAGGAAATCATCACGGTGGATCTCGATCTCGACGAGAATTTGAGGGTTTCCCTTCTGAATCCAGGAAGAAGGTACATGAGGTCGCAGAACTACCCCGTGAAGATCATTGAGGTGGGAGGCCTTCGCGAAAAGTCCACACACTTCGAGCCAGTCTTGAATCCGATCCCGAGAAGGGAAGAAGAGATGTTCAAGGCTCTGGTCACGGGTGTGAGGGACTACGTGAGGAAGAACGGGTTCGAAGAGGTGGTCATCGGTCTGAGCGGGGGGATGGATTCATCTCTCGTTGCAGTCATAGCAACAGAAGCGTTGGGAAAGGAGAACGTGAAGGGTGTCCTCATGCCCTCCATGTACACCTCGAAATCGAGCCTTGAAGATGCCCGGACGCTTGCAAAGAACCTCGGAATAGAGACATTTATGATTCCCATCACGGAAGTGTTCAGGTCGTACCTTGATGTTCTGAAAGACGTCTTCGCCGGAAGAGAACCGGACATAACCGAAGAGAACATCCAAGCGAGAATAAGAGGGAATTACCTGATGGCGCTCTCGAACAAGTTTGGCTGGCTCGTTCTTACCACGGGAAACAAGAGCGAAATGGCAACGGGCTACGCCACACTCTACGGAGATATGGCGGGAGGCTTTGCGGTCATAAAGGATGTTTACAAGACAGACGTGTACAGAATAGGAAGGTGGTACAACGAGTGGAAGGGAAAAGAAATAATACCGGAGAACGTCTTCAGAAAACCTCCTTCCGCCGAGCTCAGGCCAGGACAGACGGACCAGGAGAAACTCCCACCGTACGAGGTTCTGGACGAAATACTGAGACTTTACATAGAAGAGGGACTGGATCCCGAAGAGATCGTACTCAAGGGATTCGACAGAAAAACGGTGGTGGAAGTAACCGAGATGGTACGAAAGAACGAATACAAGAGAAAACAGGCCGCCATCGGAACCAAGATCTCCACCAGGGCGTTCGGAAAAGACTGGAGAATGCCCATAACGAGCAGATTCAGAGAACCTCTCTGAGGATACTCGCTATCTCTTCAGGATTTATTAGCATCTTTGCACCTGCCTCAAGAAGTGTCCGGCCATCGTTCAGGGAGTGAACCACTCCGTAAACTTCTTTTATTCCCGCCCTGAGAGCAGCTTTCACACCGCTCTTTGAGTCCTCAAAAACGATCACCCCTTCAGGGTCCACGTTCAGTCTCTTCAAAACGAGCAAGTAAATCTCTGGATCTGGTTTTCCCTTCTTCACTTGATCGCCGAACACCATAACGTTAAAGAAATCCTTAAGTTGGAGCTTTTTCAATCTCTCGATCGCTTCCCTTTGTGGAGTAGAGGTTGCAAGGGCAAGTTTCAAACCCTTTCTCTTCACAAGTGCCAGGGCTTCTCTCACACCTGGGTTTTCTTTTAAAAGCTCGGAAAAGACCCGCTTCTTCTCTTCGTGCACCTTTTTTTTGAAGTTTTCTGGTGAGTCCTCTATCTTGAGGGACTCCATCAGAATGGGAAGACTTTCCCTCTCCGGAATCCCCATTATCCTTTTGTGAATGTCTTCGGTGTAGGGTTTTCCGTAACTCTCGGCGACTCTTCTGTAGGCCTCAAAGTAGAGCGGCTCCGTGTCCATCAAAACTCCATCCATGTCGAAAATAACTGCTTTCATCTGACCGCCTCCTTTCATTTCAAAGATAACATAGACAGTTTAAATCGTCTTAAAGTCGATGTTTGTGGTAGTATTAATTATGAAAACATGACCAGGAGGGTTCCGGATGATTTCGAGGAAGATTTCAGAGATTCCCATCTCAAAGACCATGGAACTGGATGCAAAAGCCAAGGCGCTCATCAAAAAAGGAGAGGACGTCATCAACCTCACAGCAGGAGAGCCGGACTTTCCCACCCCAGGACCTGTTCTTGAAGCAGCAAAAAGTTTCTTAGAAAAAGGACAGATAAAGTACACAGACCCGCGTGGTATATACGATTTGAGAAAAGGTATCGCAAGGAAGGTGGGAGAAAAGCACGGGAAGAAAATTTCGCTGGATCAGGTGGTTGTGACAAACGGAGCAAAGCAAGCCCTTTTCAACACATTTATGGCGCTGCTCGATCCCGGTGATGAGGTGATAGTGTTCTCCCCCGTCTGGGTGAGTTATATTCCCCAGATCCTCCTTTCTGGAGGTACCGTGAGAGTTGTGGAAACATTCATGGAAAACAACTTCCATCCAAGTCTTGAAGAGGTGGAAAGTCTTCTCGTTGGAAAAACGAAAGTCGTGCTCATCAACTCGCCAAACAATCCCACTGGTGTTGTCTACAGCAGGTCTTTTCTGGAAGGACTCCTGAGGCTCTCTGAGGAAATGAATTTCTACATCGTGAGTGATGAGGTGTACGACTCTCTGGTCTACACAGATGACTATACATCGATACTGGATGTGGCCGAGAACTTCGATCGAGTGGTGTATATAAATGGCTTTTCCAAATCTCATTCCATGACTGGCTGGAGAGTGGGATACCTGATCTCAAACATGGAAGTGGCTTCTGCTGTTTCAAAGATTCAGTCCCACACCACTTCCTGCATCAACACGGTCGCCCAGTATGCCGCTCTGAAGGCCTTGGAACTGGACAACTCCCATATGCTTCAGACTTTCAAGGAAAGAAGAGATTTCGCTGTGGAGAGGCTGAAGGAGATGGGTGTGAAGTTTGTTGAACCACGGGGAGCATTCTATCTGTTCTTCAAGGTACCGGGCGACGATGTAAAATTCTGTGAAAAGCTTCTGGAAGAAAAAAAGGTGGCTTTGGTCCCGGGTTCCTCTTTCTTAAAACCCGGTTTTGTTAGACTCTCCTTTGCTATTTCTACAGAAAGGCTTGCGGAGGCGTTGGATAGAATTGAAGACTTCCTCAATTCTTGTTAATTTTCTTAAAAGAAACTGGCACAAGTACCTTCTGGGATTTCTAGCCCTGGTGATGGTAGACCTCCTGCAGGTCTACGTTCCTCGTATTGTCGGAAAGATCGTCGACAGTTTAAACACTGAGACCATGAATTTTGTGGAACTGAAAATGATGATCGGCTGGATCATGGCAGCTGCCTCTGGCATGTTCTTCGGAAGGTTTTTCTGGAGGTATTTCCTTGGTGGTGCCTCCAGATCCTTTCTTCTTGAGACCATGAACGGAATGTTCTCCAAAATGCTCAGCCTTACTCCTGGCTTCTTCGACAGAATGAAAAGTGGTGAGTTGATGGCAAGATTCACCAACGACTTGAGTCTTTTGAGGAGGGTTCTTGGACAGGGGGCTATTTTGCTTTTCGACTCGTTCATCATGGTCTTGATGGTACTCGTTTTCATGATAGGGAACGTGGGATGGAAACTTGCATGGATCAGTTTCGCTCCTCTCCTTCTTCTTATTCCCACCTCCATGAGCTTTGGAAGGCTGATACACAAAAGGGTGTCGGACGTTCAGAGGTCATTTTCGGAACTTTCTGGCTTTACCGAAGAGACGATAGGCGGTATCCGAATCGTGAAGAGTTTTTCTTCGGAAAACATATCGTTCAAGATATTTGAAGAAAAGGCAAACAACAACTTCAGGGATACACTCCGGACGGTCAAGGTTTCCAGTGTGTTTCGGCCTCTCATAACCCTGATTGCCTCCTCTTCGTTCTTCCTTGCGCTTCTTTATGGTGGAAGAGCTGTTATAAACGAGAAGATCTCGCTTGGGGATTTCATCGCCTTCAACTCCTATCTGGGTATGTTGATATGGCCTATGATGGCGTACGGTTTCATGGTGGATCTGCTCCAGAGAGGGAAGGCGGCTATGCGTCGTCTGGACACGATCTTCACCGCCCAGCCGGAAGTAAAAGAGCCGAAAAGACCTGTCAGGATAGATCATTTCGAAAGTGCGATCATAAAAAATCTGACTTACAGATACCCCGGAACCGATCGCTCTGTTCTGAAGAACATCAACATGACGATAAAGAGAGGAGAGATGATCGGTATCGTTGGAAGCGTCGGAAGTGGAAAGACCACGATCGCAAAGCTTCTCATGAAGCTGTATCCGGTGGAAAGAGGAAAGATATTCATAAACGGAGTGGACATAAACGACATTTCCTCGGATAATTTGAGAAAACTCTTCACCCTCGTTCCCCAGGAAACGTTTCTGTTTTCCGACACCATTCGAAACAATATAACCGTTGGTATGAAAAACGTGGATGAGAAAGAAATCGAGAGGGTGACAAAGCTCGCCGCAGTTTATGAAGACATTGCGAGCTTTCCAAAAGGATTCGACACCGTTGTGGGAGAACGTGGGGTGACCCTTTCAGGTGGGCAGAAGCAGAGGATCACCATAGCCCGTGCACTGATCAGAGATTTCGAGGTTTACATTTTCGACGACTGTCTCTCCGCTGTAGATCCAGAAACAGAAGAAAGGATAATAAATTCTATAAGAAACAGCATGGAAGGGAAAACGATCATCGTGATAACACACAGACTGAAAGTTCTGAGGGGTGCCGACAGGATATACGTTCTCGACAATGGCTTCATCAGAGAGGAGGGGACACACGAGGAACTCCTGAGTAGAAACGGAATATACAGCAAGATGTACAGAAAACAGCTCATCGAGGAGGGATGAGATGAAACGCATTGGTGTTGTGACGGGTATCTTCGAATCCAATCCCTACGAGTTCTTTGTGAGGATGGTTTCGGAGGGCAAGCATCAAGCTCACGCTCAGATAGAAGACATCGTGAGGGTAGAGTACAGTTCGGGCTATGGGAATGTGGTAACTTACGGTGTGGTCGTTGACTTGCAGAACAGATGGGACGGAGACCTGCGAAACGGCTACGAGGAAGATGTGGCGCTCGAAGGGCTGAAGCCGGCCTATCCAATATACATCGCAAGGGTGAAGGTGACAAGGTCGTTTTTGAAGAAAGGCGATCAACTTTCCGAAACAGCCCCGGAGATTCCTCCCGCAATCGGATCTTCTGTCTTTCTTGTAGAGGGTGAAGAGATAGACATAGCCCTGGGATTCGACGAACTGAAGAACAGAAACGTAGCACTCCCTGTGGGAATCCTCAAAAACGGCAAACCTGCTTACTTGGATCTGAGATACATACTCGGAGACAACGGAGCGCACATCAACGTTTCAGGACAATCTGGAGTGGCTGCAAAGACCTCTTACACCACCTTCCTCGTGAAATCGATGATGGAGGCGTCCAGGAAAACGACGGGGGGGCTGATGAATCTTCTGAGAGAAGCAAGATACATCATATTCAACGTGAAAGGGGAAAGTCTGATGTTTCTCGATCGCGCCTCAAAAGAATGGGCAGCAGAGAAAGAGAAGTGGGAAGAGATGTACAGGGTGCTCGGAATAGAACCGAAACCGTTTGAAAACGTTGCTTTCTACGCTCCGAGCAGGCAGAAAGGCTCTTACACCCCCGCCGTGAACAAGCGTATGAGCGGAGTGAGGGTTTACGGATGGGACGTTTTCGATATCGTTGAAATGGGGCTTCTGGAACTCATGTTCGACCCGGACGAGATGGCGAAAAATCAGAATTTCCAGCTGGCGGTGTGGTCACTCCAAGAATTTCTCACCCAGAGGATGGAGGAAATCTACCAGGAATTCTTGAGAAGAGGCTACATCAAAGACAGGCAAAAACTTCCCTCCCAGGCTTTAAGGGAAATCGTCGTTTCCAAGGGAGAAATCGTGGACATTCCCCTCGACCTCGATGATCTGATAATGCAGCTGAAAGAAGGGAAGGCAAGAGAGTACCTTGAGAAAGAAAACGTTCAGCGTCAAACCATCAGCATGCTGATTCGAAGGTTGAAGACCGCCCAGAAGATGGACTTTGACAGATTGTGGATAAAACCTCCCCTGAATCCTACCGGTAAAGTGGAGTACAGAGTAAACTGGAATGTGCCTGGAAGGGTAACCGTCGTGGACATCTCAAAGCTGAGAACGCGCGCCCAGGCGTTCGTCGTGGGAGCCATTCTCTCTGAAGTGATGAGAGAAAAGGAAACAAACAACGGTTTCACCCAGCCTGTTTTCATCTTCCTGGACGAGCTCAACAAGTACGCACCGAGACACGGAGGTGGGGCTCTTGCAAACATCTTCAGGGATGTGGC
>NZ_JAGGZH010000142.1 GCF_021162145.1 Thermotoga sp. | reverse complement strand
GTGCCCCTCTCATCCAGTTCAAATTCGTCTTTTTCTTAAATCCTATCCCTCTCCCACCCACTATGATGCTATCTATATTTGGAGCAGAAAAAGCAAGTTAACTTGATGATTGTTTTAGGGTTTATTCTCCTCATAGCAAGGGAGATTTTATCATCTCTCTTGCTTTATTTTCTATACCTTCACGTTATTTTTGAAACAGCCCCGTTGAGAAATTGACATCCATCGTATTTTCCAATCCATTCAACTGTGAACATACCCTTCTCGTCTTGGTGGATTCACCACAATGTGTGACATAGTAAGGTCTTGCTATATCAACGTGTGAATCGCCAAGCTGGGCGGTTTAATAGGCGCTGGAAAAGCAAGAGAGAAGCAGGAAATTGCACTTCATAGATTCTTTTGGGTGGTATACTTCCTCTTAGGAGGGGATGATGTGGCCAGGAAGTTCACGGTGATCATTAAAAAAGGAGAGAAAGAGTATATAGGACACGTTGTAGAGCTTCCAGGATGCCATGCACAGGGAGCGACGATAGATGAACTGATGGAAAATATAAAGGAAGCCATAGAGTTGTACCTTAAAGTGAAGGTGAGGAGGTAGAACCTGTGGAAGTAGTGGATGTCAGGACGGTGGAGATATGAGTCCAAGATATCTTCGGTTGACAGGGAAAAAGATTCTACGAGCTCTTCAACGGATGGGAATAGAAGTAGTACGCCAGCGAGGGAGTCATGTCACAGTCAAGAACAGTGAGGGGAAAGTTGAGTGTTATTCCGATTCATGCTGGGAAAATTATAGAGCCAGGACTTTTAAAATCTATTTTGAGGGATCTTGATATAGCTCTCGATGAGTTTCTAAAGCATCTTTCTTCTCTTCTTTTTTTGAACCGCGCCTTTATCCGCTCTCTCCAAGTTTTTCTTGGTGGTGGAAGGCCTTTGAGTTTCTCTATCTCGGCGAGATACTTTTGGACAATTGGACAATATCTCTGAGAGCACGATTCTCTTTCTCGAGCTCTTCTATGCGACGTTCAAGGCGTTGAAGATAATAAAGTTCAAATGCTTCTATACGGGGCGCATGTCAGCAAAGTGGTAGAACACTTGAGGCATAAGAATGTTCAAACCACGATGAGGTATCTTCGCACGCTGGAGAAACACATCCAAGCAGGTGTAAAGTGCTTGCCCGGATAGAGGGGAGATTATGGCGTTCAAGTGGACAGATCATGCGGAGAAAAATTTGAGGGAAAGACGAATAAAACGTGACCTTGTGGAAGAAACCCTTAAACAACCAGACGAAGTGGTTCCAGGAAGGAAAGGAAGGGTAATATATCATAAACTCGTTGGCAATAAACTTCTTCGGGTAGTTGTTGAAAACGATGTGATCATAACAGTTTATCTGACCAGAAAAATCCAAAAATACTGGAAAGGAGGGAAAGGATGAAAATCAGATATTCAAAAGAAGCGGATGCTCTCTATATTCGATTCAACGATAGGGAGATAGACAGCTCCGATGAGATACTGGAAGATGTGATTGTGGATTTCGATAAAGATGGAAACATCGTGGCGATAGAGATCCTTTCTGCATCTGAAAAAGCAGATATCAAAGAGATACTAATACAAGCTTTCGATAGAGTCCAGGTTGAAACACCCACAAGCTAGATAGGAAAATGGGTATTCGACGGGGTCAAGTGTTACCATCAACGAATAATCTTTCATGTCGAATGCCATGCCGCTTTGCAACAAATTTAGGAGGCCGTGCGGAGGCAATGAGGGTGGTGGGGTACGTTAGAGTTTCCACAGATGAACAAGCAAAAAGTGGACTCGGGATTGAAGCTCAGATAGAGAAAATAAGATCTTACTGTAAACTCTGCGATCTTGATCTTGTAGACATCGTGGTGGACGAGGGATATTCAGGAAAATCCTTAAACAGACCAGGACTACAGCGAGTTTTGAAAAAGCTAGAGGCTTCCATAGCAGACGGCATAGTGATGGCAAAACTCGATCGTCTAACCAGATCAGTAGCAGACGTGGGATACCTTTTGAACCGATTCTCTCAAGATAAACAGCTATTCTCTGTATCGGAGAATGTAGATACACGTACTGCAAGTGGAAAATTGGTGTTGAACGTATTGATATCTGTAGCACAGTGGGAGCGTGAAGCGATTATTGAAAGGACAAAAGATGCTTTAAAGGCAAAAAAGCGCGAGGGGAGAAAACAGGAGGAGATGTTCCGTTCGGATATGATGCAACACCTGAAGGGAAGCTCTTACTGAACCCGCATGAACAGAGGGTTATAACACTGATGAAAGGACTTAGAAGTGAAGTAAAGGATACGGATACAAGCTTATAGCAAAGTATCTGAACGAAAAGGGTTACAAAACGAAAAAAGGGAAACATTTCACCCATATGCAAGTCAAAAGAATTCTAGAAAGGGGTACGAGCGAAAGGCTGCTGTGTGACGGTGTGTCAAGATTGCCAAATCAGGAGTACAGGTGATGTGACACTACTGCCACCTCAAAGGAGAGAGAAAATTCGGACGAATCATCTCATATGAATACGATCATTCAAAATCGTCTCCAAAGCTTTTTCTGCCTTTTCTTTGCTTGGATACACCTCAGAGATGACATGCGAATCATAGTCGTGTTGCTCGAGTATCATGACTATATCCCATTGCCCGCTACCATGTTCATGAATGTAAACCCTCCTCACATAAGTAAGATTTATGTACTCTCCGGCAAACTTAACAAACCTTACTCTGTTTCCTATCTCTTGTGATGGAAGGCAAAACAAGTCCTTCCCAAATACACGCAATATCTTCTCCATATCCTTCGAAGGTATCTCTTTCAAAGCATCCACAGCATCGAATATCACCGCATCTGTCAAATCTTTCAATATAAATCTGAGCACTTCTACCTTCTCTTTAACATCTAGTTCCTTCAGTATTCCACATATTGTTTCTATGTCAATATTCACATGGAGGTGTTTCAAAAATCAGGGGTAAGAGTGGCGAAAATATGAGATAAGAGTGAGAAGAAAATCAGACAAAAATATACCACCTACATGTTGCAAGCAAGAAACCTCACAAGAGCAAACACCATAGCCATATCCTCCCTGCAGGTGATCGTGAATGAACTTTATGAACACAGGAACGGATGAAATAGCCTTTGGAAATCTGGATAGTTTCTCTGAGAGAGGACTTCATTGATAACAACAAGCATGGAGATTATTCCAACTTCAGATCTTTTCCTACCTGAAAGCTTGGAAAGATGGGGTATGATTTTGAAGAAGTAAAAGTAGATGAGTTTGATAAGAGTTTTTGAAGAATTTCCACTTGTTCCATCCCCTATGCTTCCTTGGGTTATTTTTGAAGCACCTTCTCTTTTAGGCATTGATCAAAATACACTTGTAGATTAACAACTATCTTACCCATTGCATAGTGTGAACTGCCCTGTCCTTTGTTCGTGTTCCCCTGTTGGAGAGTGGGAAAGAATGAGTATCTAAACAAAATGATTTCGGAACTGCACGGATGCAACTAAAAGCGAAGCAGAAGGGAAATACCGAATTTTTCCGAGAATGACTGCTTGTGGATGCGGGCAAAAGAGAGAGGCGAAACACAGTAGGAAAAGTGAACTCCAACCATGTGATTTAATAGGTCCTTACCCTCTCATCAATAAGAACAACACCTATGGTTTGTAATGGTAAAACGTCATCGATCTCCATCGTTTCAGAACCACTCTGGGATGCTTTCGCAAACTTTCTAAAAGCTCCTTCGGTTTATCAGAAATCTTGCTAAATAAGTTCATTATTTCTGATTCTGTCATTGGATGACGTTTAATAATTGAAACAATCTCATTTATAGCATCCTGAAGATCTATTCTGTAACCATCGCTGATCAAGAAATCCAGTGCAATTGCGTTCAAGATTGTTGCTGCTTTCTTCATTGATTCAGGATCCGGTGGTTTTACCCAGGGTTCG
>NZ_JAGGZH010000141.1 GCF_021162145.1 Thermotoga sp. | reverse complement strand
GAAACGCTTGCAGAGGACCCGTTTAATCCCATCTACATGATGGTGAACTCCGGAGCGAGAGGTAACATCGATCAGGTGAAACAGCTCGCGGGTATCAGAGGATTGATGATCAAAGCGTACGATCCAAGATCGAGGGAGATAAAATCCAAGATCTTCAAAGGGCAGGCGATACATGAGGCTTTGACCTTCGATTATCCTGTCGACAGAAACCTCAGAGAAGGTGTTGACATCCTGCAGTTCTTCATATCCACCTACGGTGCAAGAAAGGGTCAGGTCGATACCGCGATGAACACGTCCTTTGCCGGGTATCTGACGAGGCGTCTGGTGGATGTGGCGCAGAGTGTTACTGTGACGGAACCCGACTGCGGAACACACGAAGGAATCAGGGCTATGGATTTGATAAAGGATGGAACGGTTGTGGAGAAGATGAACGAGTTCCTCTTTGGAAGGGTGCTCGCAAACGATGTGCTCGATCCGGAGACAAAGGAAGTTTTGAAGAACCCAGAAACGGGAAAGGAATACACAAGAAACACGATGCTAACAGACGACGACGCTAACTTCCTTGCTTCCTACAAGAAGATGGTCGACGTTGTGAAATACGGTGAAGTGGACATATCCGAGCTTTCGCTTCCAAACGTGTACACGGAGATTGCAGAGCCCGTCGGAGAATACGAAGAGGGAACCGAACTCACCTGGGACGTGGTGAAAGCTGCCAAGAACGAAGGAAAGTACAGGATAAAGGTGAAGATGTATCCGATCGTTGGAACAGTCTACGCTGACGAGCGGCCTCTCTACGATAAAAAAGGTGAAAGAGAACTTGTCGTTTACCAGGAAGTCATAAACGAAGTGGTGGCAAAGCTTCTCGAGGAAAACGATGTTGAAAAGGTCTTGGTGCGACCCGATATTATTGTGAGATCTCCTCTTACGTGTGAATCCGAATACGGAGTGTGCGCTGCCTGTTACGGAATGGACCTTTCCAATCACAAGATAGTGAACGTTGGTGAAGCGGTAGGAATAGTCGCGGCGCAGTCCATAGGAGAGCCCGGAACACAGCTCACCATGAGAACGTTCCACGTTGGAGGAGTCATGGGTGCTAGTGACATAGTCAGCGGTCTCACAACGGTGGAGAAAACTTTTGAGCCTTACGCCTTCTTGAGGGAGGAGAAGAGCGGCGGCAAGAAAGAGATCAGGAAGTACTACGGTTCAGAAGCCATCCTCTGCGAAATGGATGGATTCGTAAAGGACATTACAACTGATGAGTCTGGAAGAACGGTTGTTTACATAGAAGACTACGCTGGAGGGATTCACGCTTATAAGATACCCAAGAGGGCAAAGGTGAAGGTCAGAAAAGGGCAAAAGGTTCTGAGAGGTGATACACTGACAACCGGTGCCATTGTGTGGTGGAAATTGCTCGAGCTTGAATCGGAAAAGGGTGTTCTCACGGCCATGAACCTTTTAAAGATCATAAAGAACGCTTACGTACAGCAGGGTGTCAGTATACATGACAAACACTTCGAGATCATCTTCAGACAGATGCTCAGCATGGCCCTCGTCATCGACCCGGGAGACAGCGATTACCTACCGGATCAGCTGGTGCCACTTGTGGACATAAAGAGGGTGAACAGGGAGATACTGGAAGGCAACGCCAAAGTGGAGGAGAACAGAAGATGGGTCATCGGAAAGACACTTGCAAAGAGAGTCATCACCGAAACGGACGATGGTGAACTTGTGGAACTCGCACAGAAGGGAGAAGAAGTGACAGAAGAACTCTTGAAGAAATTCATAGAAGCGGGTATAAAGGAGATCGACGTCATCGAAAAAGACAAGGTGGTAACGTACCAGATCCTTCCAAAGGAACCCATCAAATACAAGAGAAGGCTCCTTTCGCTCAAGAAAGCTGCTTTGAACTACCCGGGATGGCTCAGTGCGGCTGCTTTCGAAGAAACTGCCTGGGTCCTGACAGCAGCAGCGATAGAAGGGAAGGTAGATCCTCTCATCGGTTTGAAAGAGAACGTGATCGTTGGTCAGCTCATACCCGCTGGAACTGGGTTGGACGTGTTTGCAGGTATCCAGGTGGAAGAAACTCCAAGGGCAGCGGCAGAAGAAAAGCTCGCATGAAGAAACAAAAAAGAAGGGGCTCCACCTGGAGCCCCTTTATTTTTTATTCTTCCGATTTCCAGAGTATGTAGTAGTCGTCTCCTGGTCTCATCGGGTTGTAGTACCATCCTTTGACCCAGCTTCTCTGCACCCTCACTCTGAGTGGCTGATAGAGAGGCATACCAAGGGCGTACTTCATGGCGAACCTCTGAATCTGTTCGTAAAGGACTTGCCTTTCAGCAGGATCTGTCTTTGCGATCGCTTCTTCTATGAGTTCGTCGAGGCTCTTTCCACCGAGGTCCGGATGTGGTGTGGAGACGAACTTCCTGAAGTTCTCGCCCTGCCTGCCAGAGTACACACCGGCGCTATGATAGTAGGTGAATATGAAGTTGTGAGGATCTGGATAATCAGCAAGCCAACCTATGATGAAGATGGGTACTTCTCCTCTCTTGGTCGCGTCAAGATACGTGGGCCACTGAACACCTCTCACTTCGATCTTGAACTTCGGGTTGATCATCTCTATGTACGCCTTCAGCATTTCCGCGGCTGCTCTTCTCACATCGTTACCCGTGTTGTAGAGTATGGTGAGTTTGAACCCTTTCTTCCAGACTTCACCGTTCCACGCTTTCTTGAAGTATTCTGTTGCCTTCACAATGTCAAAGTGAGGAGCGTTTGGATCGTTCAGCAACTCCTCGTTGAATCCAATGAGTCCTTCCGGAAGATCGGTGGGTATTTTTCTGCCAAGTCCTTTCAGAACCTCGTTTATGAACGTATCGTAATCGAAGGCGTAGATGAAAGCTTTTCTCACATTCACATCGCTGAAGAAATCAGGTGGTATTCCGTTTCCATCGAGTTTTCCAGAGCCTATGTACTTGCTGTCCTCGGGCACGTTCCATGCAAAGTGAAGAGAAGTGACTAAAAGCTCAGGAAGGTCTTTTATCACAGTGATACCGGGCTTTCCTTCCACCTGCTCAAGATACTGCGTTGGAACAACACAGATATCGGCATCTCCCTGGAGGAGCATTGCTTTCCTTGTGTTCCACTCGTCGATTCCCCAGATGATAACTCTCTTGATCTTTGCAGGTTCTCTCCAGTAGTTGTCGTTTCTTTCGAGAATGACCTTCTGCTGTGTTCTATCCCATTCCACGAATTTGAACGGCCCAGTTCCGTTCATTCTTGCATAAAGCGGAGAGTCTTCCTTTCTGATGTCGTGGTACTTCCACCAGTCGTCTGCTCTTCCATCCCAGCACCCTATCTCTATACACCACTCTTTATCGAGGATGACGCTCCAGCTGGCACTCTGGGCGAGTATGTACATGAACGGTGCAAAGGGTCTCACAAGATGGAACACAACGGCGTCACCTTCAACCTCGATAGCGGGATCGATGTAGTCCGTGTAGATCTTTATCAGGGCGTCCCTGTACTCTGGAAGTGGTTCACCGTTTTCGTCAAAGAGTTCGCTGTAGGGCTTTCCGATCTTTTCCTCAACAAAGGTCTCCAGAGAATCGACTCCGAAGAGGGCCTCCCAGAGCATCCACATGGGACCAACTGTCGGATCGAAGATGAGCCCTCTTTCAAAGCTGTACTCCACATCTTCAGGTGTGAGATTACCACCCTCGTGAAACTTCACGCCCTTTCTGATGTAGAATTTGTAGGTTTTTCCACCGTCCAGTATCTCCCACTTTTCTGCAAGACGTGGTTCGAACTCTGTGAGACTTTCTCCCTTGTAGGCGATCAAGTTTTCGTACACGTTGTAGATGACCTCACCGCTGGCCGTGTCGTACGCGTAGTGTGGATCGAGAGTGTCAGGTTCTCCGATGGTGGCGTCGATGATGGTGTCGGGATTCTTTACCGCGGCCCATGTCACAACAGCGACCACCGCTAAAAGAACCACAAACAGTTTACGCATATGTAAACCCCCTTTCCCAAAGTGTAGTGATCCTCACTATATTTGAATTATACTATTTTGAATTATACTATAGCATACCAAAAAAGTGTGTTCACTTCAAAATTCTGTACCGATATTCATCGCCGGAGGGACGATAACCTTCGTATCTTCTCAATAGACCATCCTTCAATATCTCTGTGACTTCGCTCTTGCCGGCCTTTTCGAGCTTTGTAGGATGGTTCACTCTGTAAACAAATTTTGTGTTCTCATCGAAGGACCACACTCTCAAGATGCGGTGGAGTGGAGAAAGAAGCACCAGATGCAATCCTTCTGGGGGATCTTCTCTCACGCGGCAGATAGAAATCCCGTCTGTTATCACATTCTTTGATACTTTCCTGGCGAGAACTGGAAGGACTTTCCCGTAGGTGAAAACGTCCGCTATGCTGCCAAAGAGTCCCTTTGGAACGTCCTGTTGAGGTGTCAGAGGAAAGCCAAGACTTTTCTCTTCAAGTTCGATCAACTCACCGGGTTTCACTTCCTGCCTTTGCTCTATCCTTTCACCAAACAGCTCCCGGATCTCCAGGATCTCTTTCTCCACCTTTCTGTTCAACTCTTCGAATGCCTGAGCTCTGCTTTCGTATACTTCATCGAAGGCGCCCGCCGATATCATGTTTTCCAGTACGTTTCTTGGTATTCCTTTCATCTCCTGAAGTTTTCGAACGCTGTCTATGGGACGCTCTTTTTCTATCTCCTCAACCATCGATTCTCCGACACCTTTCACAGCTGTGAGTGGCAGGTAAACCCTGTTTCCCCGAAAGATCAGCTTTTTTCCAGAGACGTTCACGCTGGGAGGAAGTACTTCGTACCCTTCACTTCGTAGCTCTTGAACTGCAAGGAATATCTTCTCTGAATCTCCGATGTTGTACTCGAAGTACTTCTCGAAGAACTCTTCGAAAAGATGAGTCTTCAGATAGGCTGTTTGAAACGACAGGTGCGCGTAGGCAACACTGTGAGACTTGTTGAAAGCATAAGACGAAAAGTTCAGCAGAATTTTCAGGATGAGGTCCGCGTTCTCCACCCCATTTTCAACGAGACCCTCTTTTAACTTTGTAAGGAGGGGTTCCATCTTTTCTTTTTCTTTCTTTGCAATTGCTCTCCTCAGAACGTCTGCCTCAGCGCCAGAGAGGCCTGCAAGCATAGCAAGGTTCATGATCTGCTCTTGATAGATCACTACTCCTCGCGTCTCTGGAAACAATTTTTTGAGAAAATCAGGTACGTTCCTTGAAGACACGTACATACTGTCAATACCTGATTTCAGGGGTCCCGGTCTGTTGAGAGCAAGAAGTACAGAGAGTTCTTCCAGATTGCTTGGAGAAATCTTCCTGCAGAGTTTTCTCGCCTGGAGTCCCTCCAGCTGAAAAACTCCCAGTGTCTTTCCTTTTGATATGATGTGATACGTTTTCTCGTCCGAGTAGTCGAAAGCTTTTCTATTAAAATCTTTCACAAAAGACAAGGCCCTCAGACCTAGGATGTCTATCTTCACAACTCCTATCTTGTCGAGGTCGTACATGTCGTAGTCCGTCACAGGGATTTCCTCTTCCAACCTGAAAGGAATCAAAAGGGGACTTTCAGAGATCACAACACCTGCCGCGTGGACGCTCGGGTGGTGTGGGAGACCGTAGAGGATTTTATAAACCCTTTCTTTGATCCCTGGATCCGAGGGAGTCGAATCGATAAGGTTTCGCAGAAACTTTTCGGTCAGGTTTCCAAAGGTGGCAACCTGATAGACGTAGAATTTCTTTGAAAGCTCTCTCAACAATTCCTTTCTCCTTCTGTCTTCTACGTCCACGTCGATATCGGGGGATTCTCTTCTTTCTTCGTTTATGAATCTCTCGAACAGAAGATCGTACTTGAGTGGGTCAATTTCTGTGATCCCACAAAGAAAGACCACTAGAGAGCCAACGGCACTGCCTCTTCCAGGTCCCACCTTTATGCCAAGCCTTCTGGCTGTCTTCACGATCTCCTCCACCAGGTAGATGTAGGAAGAAAAGCCTCTTTTTTCTATTGTTCTGAGTTCTCTTTCTAAGCGCTCCGCGTATTTCTTTCCCATCCCTGATGCTCTTTCTCTGAGCTCTTTGTACCAGTTTTCTGGAGGGTCGGGAAACTTCTGCTTGACTCTGAGATCGTAGGGTTCGGCTTTCACAATTTCCGCCACGTCTTCACATCTTTCCGGAAAACCATGGACATCTTCGTCTAGCTCGAAGATTCTTCTCATGAAGAGACTTGCATCCCTTTCCTTGTCTTCGAGGTATCTGACGGGGACGAGGTCCTCCGCCTTGAAACTTGGAAGTTCACCGACATCGATCTTTTCTCCGTTGTAGAATCTGACCAGAAGATCGTACTCCTTTCTGTTTCGTGCAATGAAGACTCTACCCTCCTTCCACAAACCGTGGACGGGTATCAGCCCGTGCTCTCTCATGGTAGTATTGAACTTCACGGCGGCGTGAAAGTTTCTGTCGGCAAGGAGAGCAGATTTCAAACCTCTTTTTTTCAACTCGGAAACCAGTTTTTCGAATCTGATCACAGAACCGTCGAAGGAGTAGGGTGAGACAATCCAGGGTATCATGTTCCTTCCTCCACGTACATAGCTATCTTTTTGATGGCCTTTCTGAAATCTTCCGGAATCGGCGATACGAATTCCATCCACTCGCCGGTTCGTGGATGAAAAAATCCCAGTTTCAAGGCGTGAAGCATCTGTCTTTTTATCCCGAACATCTCATCTTCCTTGTACTTTCCATAGATCTTGTCACCCATTATAGGGTGTCCGAGGCTTTTCATGTGGACTCTGATCTGGTGGGTTCTCCCTGTCCTCGGAAAGGCAAGAACAAGGGAAGCTACATCGTCGAACCTCTTGAGTACCCTGTAATGTGTGACGGCCTCCTTTCCGCTTTCGCTCACAGTCATCTTCACTCTCAAAACAGGATGCCTTGCAAGTGGAAGTTCCACCGTTCCTTCGTTTTCCTTCACTCGTCCTCGCACAAGAAGGATGTAGGCCTTCTTCACCTTCCGATCCTTGAACTGTCTGGATAGGCTCTGATGAGCAAGATCATTTTTGGCAACAACGATGACACCTGATGTTTCCTTGTCGAGTCTGTGGACGATACCAGGTCTGAGTTTCCCACCTACACCCTGAAGGTCAGAACAGTGATAAAGAAGGGCGTTGACGAGCGTTCCGCTGAGTTTGGAAGGAACCGGATGTACGATCATGTCTCCGGGTTTGTCTATGACGATAATGTCCTTGTCCTCGTACAGAACCTTCAAATCTATCTTTTCGGGTTGAACAGTGGCCTCTTTCGGTTTCACAGGAAGATCAACCTCCACCAGTTCTCCTTCCTTCAACCGGTAACTTGGTTTTTTAATCTGACCGTTGACCTTTACCTTTCCTTCCTTTATTGCTTTCTGAATCATCGACCTTGATATCCACGACGGAGTTTTCTCTTTCAGAAACTGGTCGAGTCTCCAGCCTTCCTCTCTTTTTTCCACTCTCCAGCTCTTCATCGCCCACACCTCTGAAGGCACCGAGGATCATCAGACCACCGCCTACTACTATGAACACGTCTGCAAGGTTGAAGATCGTTGGAAGAAAGACCAGGTTTAGAAAGTCAAGAACGTATCCAAATCTGATTCGATCGAGGAGATTTCCGAGGGCGCCTCCCAGGATGAATCCCATAGCGATCCTCTCGAGCCTGTTAAATCTGAATATGTACGGAAAAAGGGAAAGGACCACCACAACGAAGAGGACGATCCACAGAACCTGCTCCGAGAGGTTGTTGAACAGCCCCAGAGCGATTCCTCTGTTTGTAGCCTTGACGAATCTCAGAAATCCGGGAACGAGGTAGAATGTTCCGTGAAAAGTGCTCGCTATTTTCTTTGTGAGCTGATCCAAAACCAGCACCAGAACGATCGTAAAGGTCATCTACGTCACCTTTCTGTAGATGAAGGGTCTGTAGACCTCAAATCCTAGCTCTCTGTAGTTGAATATCCTTTCCGTGTTTCCAACGAACAGAAACCCGCCCACTTTGAGTGATTCAGCGAACTTCTTGTAGAGTTTGTTCTTCGCTTCCGGTTCGAAGTATATGACCACGTTTCGACACACTATGAGATCGAGGTTCTTTTCGAAGGGATCTTTCAGAAGATCATGTCTCCTGAACTCCACCACCTTCTTCACAAAATCTTTTATTCTGTACCTTCCATCTGGGAGTCTTTCGAAGTACTTCTCCACGTACTCTTTCGGAGTACTCACAAGGGCTCGCTCCTCGTAGACACCCTCCTGGGCTTTCCTCAGAACACCAACGTCTATGTCTGTTGCCAGAATCTTCGTTTTGTACGAAAGCTTCAGCTCGTGAGCGAGAATGGCAAGAGAATAAGGCTCTTCTCCAGAGGAGCATCCCGCACTCCAGAATCTCATTCTCAGGGTGTTTTGAGAAATCAAAGGGATCACATCGTCCCTGAGCTCCCACCACTTCTCTGAATTTCTGAAGAACTCCGTTACGTTTATCGTCATCTTGTCCAGAAACTCGTCCAGGTGCTTTTTGCTTTGAACAAGCATTTCCAGATATTTTCTGTAATCCACGTTGTACTTTCTCAAGAGAAGTTCCGTTCTGCGTTTCACCCGCTGTGGTTTGTAAGAGGAGAGGTTTATGCCGAACCTCTCCTCCACCTCTTTTACAAACCACTCGAATTCCTCCTGTGGGAATTCCTTCCACTCAAAATTCGATGGTAACCTGAATGGAACAGTCTTCCTTTCCGACCTTTCCTCCGACATGTATCCTTCCCACCTTCCAGCAGCCTTCTACATGGTTTCCATCGACGAAGATCCACCCGTTTTCTCCGATGAAAGCAAATCCCAGTTCCAAACCTCCATCGTAAAGAGTGCGAAAGATCGTTCTTCCTCGACTGAAGATCAAACCGATCCAGTCCGACACGCCTACACTTAAATCACCGAAACCAAGCCAGACACCCGGTTTTCCGTTTTCAATGAAAGGCTCTATATTCAGATCGAAGAGCTTCATCTTCGCCCCGAGGTAGTAATCACCTTCGCTCGACACGACGAAATCCAGGGGTTTCTCTGTGTAAGCGAAGATCTCATCTCCGTTCCACAGTCCTCCCATGAAACCAAACTGAGTGTTCCACGTCTTTTCAAAGCGAACGAAACTCGCCTTCAAAAGTTTTGGAGCGTAGTATTCGAGTGAAAAATCGTCCACGTTGAACCTGAAGTACACAGGGTTATCAAAAATAGGAAGAAGAAGGGATAGGTCCCCTTCCTTGAAGCTGACGAAAAAATCGAAGCGGAACTTTCCTTCGATGAAATCCATCTTTAATTCAGGGGATAGAACAAATCCTGTAGTGGGCGTTCTGTTGAAACCCACCCCGGCCTCAAAGAATCCAGGAAAGAGAAGAGCAGGTAAGAGAAGAAAAAGAGGTATCAGCCTTCCAGTCTGGAAAGTATCTCCTCCATTTCGCTGTCGTCCATTTCGAAGTTGGAGTAAACTTCCTGGACATCGTCCATGTCTTCCAGTGCGTTGAGGAGTTCCAGTACCTTCTCGGCGTCTCTTCCGGTAATCCTCACTGTGTTCTTTGGTATGAAGGTGACCTTGGCTTCGACTTCGTAACCGGCCTCCTCCAGCTGTCTTTTCACCTCAGAAAGGTCCTCTGGAGCTGTGATTATCTGGATGGGATCTTCGGCGTCTTTTATGTCCTCTGCGCCGGCATCGATGGCTATCATCATGAGTTCCTCCAGGTCTTTCACTTTGTCTTTCGCGATCTCTATAACACCTTTTCTTTCGAAGATCCAGCTGACGGATCCGCTCTCCGCGAGACTTCCTCCATGTCTGCTGAACAGATGTCTCAGTTCCTGCGCTGTTCGGTTCTTGTTGTCTGTAAGTGCCCTGATGTAGACGGCCACACCTCCCGGGGCGTAACCTTCGTAGACCACTTCCTGGTAGTCCACACCTTCCAGCTCACCCGTTCCGCGTTTTATGGCTCTTTCGATGTTTTCCTTTGGCATGTTCTCAGCCTTTGCCTTTTCGACAGCTGCCCTGAGTCTGGGATTCGTTTCGATGTTTCCTCCTCCTTCTCTTGCTGCAACGATGATTTCTCTGATCAGCTTCGTGAAGATCTTCGATTTTTTCGCATCCTGGGCCATTTTCCTGTGTTTTATGTTGGCCCACTTGTTGTGACCCGACATCATTCCACCTCCTGCTGTCCTTTATATTTTAACACCATGATCGTCATGTCGTCGTGCTGAGGGACATTTTTCGAAAATTCTCCCACACTCTTTATGAGGATGGAAAGGAGTTCCTCCGCATTGCCTCCACTGTACTCCCTGAGGGTTTTTTCCAGTCTCTCGTAGCCGTATTCTTCCCCGAGCATGTTTCTTGCTTCGATTACCCCATCCGTGTAGGCGACTATGAGGGTGTCTGGTTTTAGACGGATGGTGTGTTTCCTGTAGCTCCACTCCGTTATACCGATCGGTATCGCTGAAGCTTCCAGCTTTACCATCTCATCTCTGTGGAGGAAATAAACGGGATTATGGCCCGCGTTGATCAGATTCAGCGTTCCGTTTTGGAAAATCTCCAGAAAAACCATTGTCACGAAACGATCGTTCGACAGATCTTCACAGAGTATACTGTTCAGGTGATTCACCAGCTTCTCCAGATCAGAGTGCGACGTGCTCAGGACTCTCAAGTAACTCCTCACAGCACTCATGAGAAGGGCAGCTGGAACGCTTTTTCCGGCCACGTCTCCCATAACGGCAAGGAGCTTCTCATTGCCAAGAAAGATATCATAGTAGTCACCACCCACTTGAACTGCTGGGCAGGAACAAGCTGCCGCATCGACGAATTTCGTTTCGGGTACTTCTCGAGGAAGCAACGTAGATTGTATTCGCCTTGCAATTTCCATCTGCTCTTCCAGCCTCTGGCGTTCGATCTCTTTCTGCAGAAAATCCATTCTGTCCAATGCGTTTGCTATGTACCTCGCCGTTACCTCCGTTATCTTCCTGTCACTTGCCGTGAACACGATTCCTTCTTCTTTGCCGGAAAAACACATGTAACCGTAGTGTCTGTTACCAGCTATGGGGACAAACAGAAGATTTGAAAACCTCTGCGATTCACCAGGTTCTATCAGGACGGTTTTTTCTCTGTCTTCTATCTCCTGCTCCACCTCTTTCTGACTCAGGTTCCCTATGGTCAGATCTTCGACGCGAACGATGTAATCTTTAAACTTCACCACGTTCTTGAGAAGTGGTATCACTCTTTCTAGTTTTTCACGAAGGTTCATTGGAAACTCGAGACCTCCGAATATCTCAGATATCTCAAGAAGTGTCGATATTTCTTCGTAAGAGCGCGAGAGCTCTTCCAGCTGAGCTTCCATGAAAATGGTCTGCTCTTCCAGACTCTTCTTGTACTCATTTATTTCATACTCCAGGATCTTCAGGAGTTCATCAATCCCCCTTGAGCAATCGTAATCGATACCAAGTATTTCTGAAATCTTTTTGCAGATTTCCCTTTCACTCATTTAAGAGACGCTTCACCTCCTCGATAAACTGGGAGGGGCTGAACGGCTTTCTCATAACCTTCTTTGCTCCGAGAGAGAGAGCGATCGTCTCGTCGTCCTCTCCACCCTTTGCCGTGAGGACGATGACCGGGATTTTCTGCCACTCCTCTTTTTCCTGGAGTTTCTTCAGCACGGTGAAACCGTCCATGATGGGCATCATTATATCGAGTACTATCAGATCTGGAATGGATTTTGAAAGTTTTTCCAGCGCGATCTGACCGTTTTCTGCCTCTATCACTTCATAACCTGCCTTCTTCAAGTTGAAGGATACGATCTTTCTTAAGACGGCTGAATCGTCAACCAGAAGCACTTTTTTTGACACGTGTCCCCCTCCTCTCGAGAAAAGAGGAAAGATCCTCTCCGCTTTCGGTGAGTGCTTCCTCACATATTGCAACGAAGAACGAATCCTTTTCAACGAGAAGCAGTGGATTCATAAGCCTTTCCCTCCTTTGAGTATACCTGAAAATGCTGTACTCTTTTGCCCTGAAAACCTCAAAATCGACCACGCTTTCTCCAAAGGAGATCTTCTTTCCTTTCTTTTCAACTTTCCTGCTCAGGAGATCCATACAGTACGGTGTGATGAGCTTGAAACGATAGGACGTGACGACTTTGTTTATGTTCTCTTCACAGATCCACGCACCCGCAAGAGGAAAATCTTTTGGAAGAGTCCTTTCAAGATTTTCCAGGTGTTTTCTTGAAAGATCCTTCAGATGGATTTCCACGTAGAAGGCCAAATTCACTACACCGACTGGCATGGCGTCGAGAAAGCTCATCTTTGGTTTTGGGTGGAACCCTTCAGTGAACACCAGAGGAAAATCGGCACGTCTGAGGGAACGCTCCACGAGCTTTATGGATTCGAGAGTGGACAGAAACCTCCTCATCCCCCTCTTTTTGAATCTGAGAACGACCTTCACTTTTCCACTTCCTTTGGGTATCTGTAGAATACCAGAAAGACGAGGCCCACGAAGATGGGAAGGTAGTAGGTAGACAATCTCCAGGTCAACACCGATGCGAGGGTTTTACCACCTGATCCGAGTATCTTGCTGAAGACAATCTGGTAGACGGCTTCCACACCGCCACTTGCTCCAGGTGTCGGTACGTAAAACACGACCAGACTGAGAAAGAAAAGAAGCCCCGTTCCGTTGAAAAAACCGATGTTTCCAGAACTGAATTGAACGGCCAGATAGAAAACAAAGCCTTGAATGAGAAGCGAAAACAGCGTGAGAGGAAAGTCGAGGAACATGAACCCGCTTCTCCACAAGATTTTGACACTTTCTTTTAGATCGTGGGTCCACTTTAAAAAACGACTGTCCCAGTCTTCTTTCTTCGTGAGTTTTTTTATCATGGAATCTACCCATCTTGCTTTTTTTAGCATCCTGAACAGGTGAGCGATGAGAGGAGGGTGAACGAGTGCGAGTATCACAACACCGATGAAAGACACACTCACAAGGTAAGCAAGGAAGATCAACTTCGGTGCTATCAGTGCTCCTGACAGAAACAGATCCTTGTATCTCAAAAGTCCGAGTACAGAAAGAATCGCCACGGAAATGAGGTACTCCACAAACCTTGAGAGAATCACGTTGACATTGTTTTCAGATTCAAAGCCGAGTCTTGAAAGGTGGTACGTTTGAAAGACCTGGCCACCGAAATAAAAAGGGGTGAGCATGCTGAAAAGAAAGCTCATATAGTTGTTGAAAAAGGCATCGTAGAGTGAGAGATGCTTTCTCCATACGAAAAAGAACAGCCACTTCATCCTCGCAGAGTCGATCAGGATCGAAAAAAGAAATATTCCACATAGCAGAAGAATGTGGAACAAGGACCTTGGACGGAAGTATTTGAAGAATTCTCTGGGGTTGATACCTTTGAATATGAAAAAAACTGCCACAAAACCGAATACCAGCGCAAGGATGATGTTTATCCACTCTTTTTTACTCAGATCCCTCACAACCTCCTCATGGAAGATTCTAAAGATGCGAACAAGTCCTCAACGGATTCCATCCAGTCTTCAACCTGCGCTATTCCGTACTCGAAGAAGGTCTGCTTTGTCCAATCAAGTCTGAGAAACTTCCGCCTCAACCTCTTAAGGAGCCTTTGCGCTCCTTCTTTTGCAGTTGCTGGAAGAATGATCATCAGTTCGTTTTTCCTCACAAAATCAATCTTGTCAGACGATCTGAGGATCTCCTGGATACTTTCATAGACACGTTCTGCTGTCTTCTCACTTTCAAAGAACAGGTATATGACGGAGAGGGGAAAATCGTATCTTTTGGCCTTCGCGAACTCTTCTTCGAGGTAACTGAGGATGCCCCGTGGAAACTTCAGGTACGTTTTTATCATCCTAAACCTGTTTCTCAAAAGAAAATCTGGAAGGCGTGGATCGATCACATCCAGAACGCCCTCTGGAATTTCTTCGGGGAGAGACTTGCTGATCAGAATCGTCTGTTTTCCGTCGTTTCTCGGCCTGTCAGTGACGACCAAATCGGCCGATTCGTTTATCAGAAATCCCACTTCTTGAACAATTCTTTTCAACCTTCCTCGGAGTACATCGTCTTTCAAGTCGATCTTCACTTTCATGTCATTTCACCATCTCCAGGAAGTATCTATGGAGCCTCAGATCGTCCGTGAGCTCTGGGTGAAAAGTGCTGGCAAGAATCTTGTCTTCTTTTACGAGGACAGGATCACCATCGTGGTAGGCGAGAATTTCCACCCTCTTACCCACTTCAACAATTCTCGGTGCCCTGATGAAGATCGCTCTGAACGGATCCTTTCCTATTGCAGGTATTTCGAGGAAGGTCTCGAAACTTTCCACCTGTCTTCCGTAAGCGTTTCTCTCCACGACTATATCCATGACACCCAGTTTTTCTTGCTCGTAGTTGCTGATGCGCTTCGCAAGGAGGATAACACCGGCACATGTTGCGAAGACGGGCAGGCCGTCGCTGATTTTCTCCACCAGCCTTTCGCCCATGCTCATCTCCTTGATGATGCGGATCATGGTGGTGGACTCTCCCCCGGGGAGGATCAATCCATCGACCATATCGAGATGCTTTGGAAGCTTCACGATCAGAGTTTCGACACCCAATCTGTGGAGTGCCTCCACGTGCTCTCTGACGTCTCCTTGAACACCCAGAACACCGATTTTCATCCTTCACCACCCTCTCTCCTGCATCCTCACTTCGAGTTCTTCAACGTCCAATCCTCTCATGGGTTCTCCTATATCTTCGGAGATCTTCAAAAGTATCCTTGGATTGTCCCAGTAGGTCACAGCAAGCACCATTGCTTTTGCCATCTTCCTTGGGTCTTTGGACTTGAAAACACCAGAGCCTACAAAGACTCCGTCTGCTCCCAGCATCATCATGAGAGCCGCGTCAGCTGGCGTTGCCACACCTCCCGCCGCGAAGTTCACAACGGGAAGCCTTCCGAGTCTCTTCACTTCCCTCAAAAGTTCCACCGGTGCTCCTATCTCCTTTCCGTACGCGACGAGCTCTTCTTCTTCCATCTTGGTCACCTGTCTTATCTGTTCCATCATTCTCCTCATGTGTTTCACCGCTTCCACCACGTTTCCTGTTCCCGCCTCACCCTTGGTTCTGATCATTGCGGCGCCTTCTGCTATTCTTCTCAGCGCTTCTCCCAGATCCCTTGCACCACAGACAAAAGGTACTTTGAACTCGTGCTTGTTTATATGGAACCTGTCGTCCGCAGGTGTGAGCACCTCGGACTCGTCTATGAAGTCTACTCCGAGTTCTTCCAAAATCTTCGCTTCAGCGATGTGTCCAATCCTCACCTTCGCCATCACCGGAATGGATACCGCTTCCATGATCTCCCTGATCTTCGAGATGTTTGCCATCCGTGCCACACCGCCCTCTTTTCTGATGTCTGCCGGAACTCTTTCAAGGGCCATAACGGCGACTGCTCCCGCCTCTTCTGCTATCTTCGCCTGCTCGGCGGAAGTGACGTCCATTATCACGCCACCCTTGAACATCTCCGCAAAACCCTTCTTTATTATCCAGGTTCCCTTTTTGATTTCCATCTCGCTCACCTCCTCAAACTTCTTCCCAGTACCTCTTCCCCACTTTTTTGAGCCTTGGATTTTCTATCTTGTACCTGCCCACCTTCGCACACGGTCTTCCATTTACCTCAACGATGTCTGCTGTGATATCCACTTTCTCCCTCAAGAGTCGAGAACCAACACCGTAGGCGTCCGCGGGAACTCCGAGCTTTTCGAAGAGATCTATTTTCTTTTCATCGAATCCACCAGAGACGACGATCTTCAGATCCTGAAGACCCACCCTGTCGAATTCCTGTCTTGCTCTCCAGACAAGCTCTGGGCAGACCCCGAATGAAGACTCATCTTTTGGCACAACGGATTTATCCCTCAGGTTACCCGCCGTGTCGAATCTCACTCCCCAGATCTTGTTCTTTCCGGAGCCTATGATCGGTGATGGGTCTGTCACTCCCAGCTTGAACGGTTTCTTCACGACATACTCGTAGAAGGACTTTATCACACGGAAGGTGGTACCTATCACATCGTTGTCCCAGTCTACAAGTATGATTCTATTCACATCTTCCTCCAAGTGTCTGTCGAAGGTGATGGCGGCGTCTTCTGTTTTTCCGTCGTAGCATGCAATCAGTGCGTGAGGCATCGTTCCCATTGATTTGACGCCCCAGTAGTCCGCGTTCGCATCCGTCGAAACACCGAAGGCACCCGCTTTGAGCGCTGCGTAGCCATCCGTCGCTTGAACCCAGTAGTGGTCGAAACGGGCGCTGAAGAAGAGAACAGGTTTCCCCCTGGCTGCCCTGACAACTTTTTTAACGGCTGTTGCTGTACTCGTTGCCCTTGCGATCACACCGAGCAGGACCGTTTCGAGGTATCCAAAGTACGTAGGATCGCCCTCTATCGTCATGATCGGCTCTCCCTCTTTTGCTTCTTCACCGTCGTACAGGGCGTGCACCTCTACTTCGTCCCATTTGTCCACCCACAGTTCGTTCAGTTTGAGCCTGAGGTCCCATTTCTTCCGGGTGAGTTCAACGATCCTTTGAACGTCCATCTCGAGCGAGGCTGCCTGCATCTCCCTGTCCAGCTTCAGTATCTCCTCAAAGAGCTCTCTCGCCTTTTCTTCATCTTTGTAATATCCTGTGCAGAATTTCAAAATGGCAAGCGCTTCGTCTATTCCACAGACAACAGCGTCTTTTCTTGGGAAAAATTGATAATAAACGCGTGGATGGTGGTTGTCTCTTTTCAGAACTTTCACGTAGTTCATGAAGTATATGTCCGAGTAGTAACCGTTTCTAATACGATCGATGGGTACCTTGAAGACCTCTGGACTGAGTCTTTTCAACCTGATCACCTCAGATGAATTCGGCTCCCAAAATTTCCTTCATTTCTCTCAAAGCAAAGCGATGCAGCTCTTCATCGTAGGAGGCAACACCTTCAGTGATTATTTTAACAGGGATATCCCGGTTTCTCAACTCTTCCACTGTGAAGAGAACGCAGATGTGAGTCACCACACCGCACACGTATACCTCGTTTATGCTCCTCTCTTTTATTATTTTCTCCAGATTCGTGTTGTAGAACGCACTGTAACGGTTCTTTTTTATAGAAAAGTGATTCGCATAACCTTCCAGTGATCTTTCCAGTCTTTCTGTGAGTCTTGCACTGTTTGAGTTTGCAACGCAGTGTTTTGGCCAGATGTCGAATTCTTTGTCGTCCGGATCGTGCCAGTCTTGGGTGGTGATGATGGGAAGGCCTTCTTTCTTGAAGACTTCCACCCATCTAAGGATGGGATCGATCACCCTTTCTGCACCTTCAAAGTAAAGAGTACCATCTTTGTCAACAAAGTCCCTTTGAAGATCTATCACAAGGAGTGCTTTCACAGTTTCACCTCCTTAAAAAGAAAAGCCCCGTGTGGGGCTGGCGGAGGCGGTGGGATTCGAACCCACACGGGCCTTCCGGCCCACCGGTTTTCAAGACCGGCTCCTTAGCCAGTTCGGACACGCCTCCAGTTTTAAATTATACAACAAAACAAAACCCCCGGCAAGCGCCGGGGGTTTATTGAAACCTTGCGTGAATCAGAATGCAACTTCTGCTTTCAGGTAGAGGTACCAGGTGAAGTAGTCGTGGATTGTAGCGTCACCGGACATTTCTCCGTTGCTATCAAACAGTGTTCCGAAGAAGAATCCCGTTGTGAGAGGTCCGTAGACATAGCTGGTATCGACGTTGTAACCAAGCTCGTTGGTGGCAACCAGATATCTTGCGGCTGCTTTGACCGTGAGGTTTTCAACGGCGGTGACTGTCAGATCTGCGTCAATTGTGACATCTGTAGCTGAAGAAACAGCGTCATTCCAAGAAGCACTTACATTCGCACTTGCGATGTCGGAAGCGTAAGCGAGTGTGAGGGTAACGGGCAGACTGAACGCGTTAGCAGCAAGATCATATTTCGGGGTGAGTTCTGCGCTGAACGTGACCTCATCGGTAACGCCAGCCTCTGCCTTGAGAGTAGCTTCAACAAATTTCTGATTCCAAGGAGCTACCCATCCATCACCATCGATGGAATCATCATCGTAGTATGTAGGAGTGCCTTCAGAGTAGACAAAGTGTGGAGACACGGTCAAAGTAACAGGTTCCACTTCAAAAGACTTGCTGTAGTTGGCTTCGACCAAGTAGGCAGATGTTGCTTCGTAAGCGTACGCAAGATCGACCACGAGATTTTCAAGAATGTCTTTTCCAGTAAGATTCAGGTGAGCTGCATAGCCATAAGCACTTGTAGAAGGATCTG
>NZ_JAGGZH010000140.1 GCF_021162145.1 Thermotoga sp. | reverse complement strand
CACTTTGGTCAGGCTCTAAGTCAAAGAAATCGAACTTTTCTATCAACCAACTTACAAAATAGACATCTCCTGCTCTCTCTCATTTTGGGTGCTCCCTTCCATGTGAAAGATGTCTTTCAGTATCTTCCTCAGCAACCTCACACCAGTTCCAGACTTCGTGAGCGCCATGACCCACTCCCGCAAAAAAAATCAGAAAGAAAGCATCGCCAGAGAGCCTTTCTCACATCAAACGAATCGAATCTGTATCCGTCTCCTTTGTATTCAATTCCTTCGTAACAAATCTCACCGTTTTACCTTTCTTATCTTATAAAAATTCCTGAGCCAGTTTCCAGGTGAGTTCCTGATGATGTCTGTCGTGACCGGATTGATATGTGTGAAAATCTACATACTGATCTATTTCATGAGGGGCATCTGTCCATCCTCTAGCAAGATGAATGGAAACTGCTCGGTTTGTGTCTTCCTTTATTGTCTTCGCAATAACCGAATAGTATTTTATCGTTTCAGCGGTTCTAAAATCAACATCTCCAGGGGGCTATTTCAAAAACAATGTGCAAGATATGGAAAATAAAGCAAGGGAGATGATAATCTCCCTCGCAAGGTGAGTCTGTCCAGACAATCATAGTGGATGGTACAGGGATAGGGTACAGAAAAAAGGCCACACTGGATGAGAGAAGTACAGGTGAGGAAGGTGAAAGAGGTAAGGTGGTTGTGTCAAAAGGAAAGTACAAGTTGGTTGAGTGTATTGAGACAGGAAGATGTGGAATGGGAGGAATACGAGGAAAGATAATGAGATAGAAGGATTGTTTGGGAATTTGAAGATGAAGCTATCTGGGTATAGTGCAGCGTGCAGGGAAGATATGGCTATGGTGTTTGCTCTTGTGAGGTTTCTTGTCTGCAATATGTATGTGTATATTTTTTTCCATCTTTATATCACCTCTTTTTTGTGTTCTCTCGTGCTGTCATCCCTCACTTTTCCCATTTTTTGAAACGCCGCCTCGTGTACCTTGCACTCCCCGCTCCTACGAATGTAATAGTAGGCGTCTCGCTACCTCCTTTCAATGGATGACTTCCACACCTTTTTCCCTGAATATTTCATACTGGTTCTCCGGTGGTTTCTTTTCCGTGATCAGGTAATCGATCTTTTCTGTAGGTATCAAATGAGCCAAAGATCTCTTGCCTAACTTACTGAAATCAGCAAGAACGAGTATTTCCTCTGCTTTTTCAACGAAGATCTTCTTTATCCCCATCTCCATTGTGTTTATTTCATAGGTTCCTTCTTCTGCTGTCACACCTCTGCAAGAAACGAATACTTTTTTTACAGAGAAGTTCTTTCCGCATTCTATCGTCAGAGATCCTTCCACAGCAAGGTTTTCTGGGTTCACTTTTCCTGCGAGGAGGATAACGCTTATATTAAGATTCCTCGAGAGCTCCATAGCAGTGAGAAGATTGTTCGTTATGACATGGACAGATTTTTGAGATGAAGCCAAGTGCTTTGCGAAGATGTGTGCTGTGGTGCTTGCATCCAGGAAGATGATGTCGTTGTCTTTCACAAAGTCCAGAGCGAGTTGAGCTATCTTTTCCTTCGCCTCCCTGTTTATCGAGAGCCTCCTCATGAAATCTGTTTCTTTCTCGAAATAGTTCACTTTTCTGATGCCACCGTGTACTTTTCTTACCAGATTCCTCTTCACCAGTTCTGCCACATCTCTTCTCACGGTGATCATTGAAACACCAAGTTTCTCTTGAAGATCCTTCATGCTGACAAAACCGTTTCTGTCGACGAACTCGAGAATTTCTTTTAAACGCTCTTCTTTCACGTTATCCCTCCTTCCTTTTCGAAAGATTTTATCACAGATATCGTTGACTTTTGTGATTAATTTATGATAAATTTATGTTTGAATTCATACTCAGAGGTGATAAAAAATGAATGGTGCAAGAAGATGGTACTTCCCCGATGGGTACATCCCAGGTGGTAAAAAGGGTTATCTTGTCTCCCACGAGTCGTTGTGTATCGTGAACGTAAGCGAGGAAACCGCGAGGATAAAGATCCAATTTCTTTTTGAAAACAAAGATCCAGAGATTCACGAGATAACAGTACTCCCGAAAAGGAGTCTACATTTAAGACTGGATAGATTAGGTATACCACGATGTACACCATACAGCATTGTAGCAGAAAGTTCTGTTCCTGTTGTTATGCAACTTTCGCGTCTCGATGTAGGAAAGGACCATCACACTTTGATGACAACAATTGGCTACTGGGAGGAGTGATAACCATGGAGAAGTTTTTCAAAGAGCTGGATGAGCTGAAGTTCGAACTTCCCTCCTGGGCGTTCAGTGATACGGGAACGAGGTTTGCCGTCTTCCACGAAGAAGGAGCTGCCCGCAACGTTTTCGAACGAATAGAGGATGCGGCACTCGTTCATGAACTCACAGGTTGTTGTCCTTCCGTTGCTCTTCACATTCCCTGGGACAGGGTGGAGGACTGGGAAGAGCTGAAGGAGTTCGCAAAAGAGAAAGGCCTGAAGATAGGAGCCATCAACCCAAATCTCTTTCAGGATCCAGACTACAAGTATGGAAGCCTCACCAACCCCAGTGAAAAGACCAGAAAGAAAGCGATCGCACACGTGATGGAATGTGTGGATATAGCAGAGAAAACGGGTTCGAAGGTGATCAGTCTGTGGCTTGCAGACGGAACGGACTATCCTGGACAGGACGATTTCCGTTCTAGAAAGAAGAGACTCGAAGAGTCTCTTAAATACATTTACGAAAGCATGCCAGAAGACATGTACCTCTTCATAGAGTACAAGTTCTTCGAACCTGCCTTCTATCACACGGATATACCAGATTGGGGAACGAGTTATCTCCTCTCGGAGAAACTGGGCGAGCGGGCGCTTGTGCTTGTTGACCTGGGACACCATGCCCAGGGAACGAACATAGAGTACATCGTGTCAACCTTGCTTTCGGAGAGAAAACTTGGTGGGTTTCATTTGAACAACAGAAAGTACGCGGACGACGACCTCACGATTGCTTCCATAAACCCTTACGAGGTGTTCCTGATCTTCAAAGAGATCGTCTTCGCCAGGAGAGACCCCGAGCTTTCAGATTTCGCAAAGAAAGTTGTGCTCATGTTCGATCAGGCGCACATCACGAAGCCGAAAATCCTCGCGATGATACAATCCGTTGTGGTGGCTCAGGAACTCTTTGCAAAGGCTCTCCTCATCGACGAAGAATGCCTGAAAGAGGCCCAGAGAAAGTGCGATGTGGTGGAGGCAGAGGAGATCTTGTTGGACGCCTTCCGAACGGATGTGAGACCTCTTCTGAGGGAGTACAGAAAGCGAAAAAACCTCCCGGAAGATCCGATAAAAAAATTCAGGAAGGGAGACTACATGAAGAAGAGAAGGGAAGAGAGAAGATGAGAGAAGTTGTAAAGGAGATTCAAAAGATTGCTTACTGGCTTGCTATGAAAGGTCTTTCTGAGGCAAACGCGGGAAACATCTCTGTTCGGGTCGATGAAGTGCCATCCAGTTACAAAGTGAAGTCTGTGGAGGCGTATGGTTTCGAGTACGATGGTCCTGAGATGTACCTTCTGATCACAGCAACGGGATCGAGAATGAGAGAAATCTGCGAGGACGAAAGCAAGATCTGCCTTCTCCACATCCTTCCCGGAAAGTACTACGAGATACTCCACGGAGAAGGGAAACCCACCAGCGAATTTCCAACGCATCTGATGATCCAAGCGAGGTTCAAGGAGATGAACTCGGAGAAAAGAGCGATCGTTCACACACACCCCCTGAACCTTCTCACGCTGATGAACCTGAAAGATTTTCACACGCTCTTGTCGAAGATGATGAGGATACATCCGGAGGTCCTCATCTTTTTTCCACAAGGGATCTCTGTGATCGAGTTCGAAAAACCGGGGAGTGTGGAGCTCGGTTTGAAGACTGTTGAAAAGTCCCAGGGCAAAGACGCCGTCCTGTGGGACAAACACGGGGTCGTCGCGTTCGGAAAAGACGTCTCGGAGGCCTACGACAAAGTCGAGATCCTGGAGAAGGCGGCGGAGATCCTCCTGAAGGTGCTCAGCCTTGGAAGGGATCCAACGGGTGTTCCGGAGGGATGGCTATGAAGGTGCTTGCAATAGATCTTGGGGCAACGAACGGGAAGATCTATGAGGTAGCGTTGAAAGAAAAGTTAACGGTGAAGGAGTTGAAGAGGTTTCGAACGGAAGGGATTTTTCTTCCAGGAAGAGATAGAGAACACTTTCTGTGGAACCTTCCGAAATTCTACGAGGAGATAAGAAGCGTTCTGGAATCGTCGGATGCACAGGCTGTGGGGATTGACACCTGGGGAGTGGACTTTGCACTGTTCGACGGGAAAGGAAGACTCATCTCCCTTCCATACCACTACAGAGACATCAGAACAAAAGGGGTTATGGAAAAAGTGCTCAAGGTTGTGCCGAAGGAAGAAGTCTACAGAGAAACAGGGATCCAGTTCATGGAGATAAACACGCTCTACCAGCTCTACTCAATGGTACTCGAAGGTGATCCTTTCCTGAAGATCGCCAGTGGTTTTCTGATGATACCTGACGTGTTCAATCTCTGGCTTTCTGGCGAAATGGTGAGTGAGCAGACAATCGCCAGTACCTCTCAATGTTACAGCGTTCCGAAAGAAAAGTGGGCCTTCAACGTTCTGGAAAAGCTTTCCATCCCAACTGAAATCTTCCCGGAAGTGGTACCACCAGGGACTGTCTTGGGAAAATGCAGGATGAAGAGGAATGTGAAAGTGATCGCTACCACCTGTCATGATACTGCCTCCGCTGTCGTGGCCGTGCCGTTCGAAGAAGATGGAATCTACATCAGCTCTGGAACCTGGTTTCTCATAGGAACAGAGCTGAACAAACCCCTCTTGACAGAGGAAGCGATGAAGAGAAACTTCACGAACGAAAGAGGATACGGGAAAATTAGATTTCTGAAGAACACAACGGGCATGTGGTTACTCGAGGAATGCAACAGGGTGTGGAGAAGAGATTACTCCGATATCGTGAAGATTGCTGAGAATAGCCCGAAGTTCCAGGTGTTCCTTGATCCGGACAGAGAAGAATTTCTCCACCCTGGAAACATGTTGAAGAGAATCAGAGATTACCTCGAAAAGACAGGTCAGAGGGTTTTGGACAACATAGGAGAAATCTCCCGTCTCATCTTTGAGTCCCTCGCCTTCAACAGTAGGTGGATCGTGGAACAGATAGAAAGTCTCACGGGGAAAAGGTATGAGAAGATACACATTGTGGGAGGGGCAGTGAGAAACGATCTTCTGATGGATTTCATCGCGAGCGCAACGGGAAAAACTGTGATCGCCGGCCCCATTGATGCTACTCCAGTTGGGAACGCCCTCGCCCAGTTCATTGCCATGGGGGAGATAAAGGATCTCGACGAGGCAAGAGAAATCGTGAGGAGGTCCTTCGAGCTGAAAGTCTTCGAGCCGAAGAATTCAGAGGAGTGGGATGAAAAGTACGAAGAGTGGAGAAAGTACAAGGCGATGGAAGTATGAACCTGGAGGAGCTGAGAGATCCCGGCGTATGGTACAGGCCTGCTCCGTTCTGGAGCTGGAACGACAAACTCTGTGAAGAAGAATTGTTGAGACAGATAGACGAGATGCACAAGAAAGGATACGGTGGTTTTTTCATACACTCAAGAGTGGGCCTCGTGACGGAGTACCTTTCCGACAAATGGATGAGACTTGTGAAAAGCTGTGCAGAACATGCCAGAAAGCTCGGTATGCTGGCTTGGCTCTACGACGAAGACAAGTGGCCCTCCGGGTTTGCAGGTGGAACTGTTCCACTCGAAAGCCCTAGATACCGTCATAAGTTTCTTGCGCTCCTGAGAAGAGACCAGATCGAACCTGAGGATGAAGTGCTGGGAAAGGTGAAAAGGAACAATGAAGAGCTCTTCGTTGTGAAGCGCACGATGAAACTGGGAGATCCCTGGTTCAACGGTACCTGCTATGTGGATCTTCTCTCGAAAGAAACCACGGAAGCGTTCATCAGATCAACCCACGAGAAGTACAAGAAGATGTGTGGTGAGCTCTTCGGTATTTCGATTCCGGGGATCTTCACCGACGAACCCACTTATCTGAGGGTTCACTATCCGAAAAATCCCACTCTTCCCTGGACAGATCAATTCCCGGAAGAGTTTTTGAAAAGGAAGGGTTATGACATCAGAGAACATTTCGAAGAACTCTTTTTCAACACGGGAGATTACATGAAAGTGCGGTATGATTTCTTCGACGTTGCAACTGCTCTTTTCATCGAAAATTTCACGATACCTTACGCGAGGTGGTGTGAAGAGAACAGAATCGCTATGACAGGTCATTACATGGCGGAGGACACGCTCAGAGAACAGGTTGAGTGGGTCGGAGCTGCTATGCCACACTACGAGTACATGCAAATACCGGGGGTTGACAAACTGGCACGTCATCTGAAGCAGGTGGTCACGATAAAACAGGTATCTTCGGTGGCGGAGCAGCTGGGAAAGAAACGGGTGCTCTGCGAAACGTTCGGCACAGCGGGTCAGCACGTGAGTTTCCTCCACAGAAAGTGGATCGCGGACTGGCAGGCTGTTCTTGGGATCACTTACATAAATCCGCATCTCAGCCTCTACTCGATGAGGGGAGAAAGAAAGAGGGATTATCCACCGAATCTCTTCTACCAGCAGCCCTGGTGGGAGAACGAAAAACAATTCTCTGACTACCTTGCCAGGTTGAATTACTTACTGACACATGGAAAGAGAGAAGTGAAGGTATTGGTGATCCATCCGATCACTTCTGCGTGGTGTGTGTATTCGAAGTTCGACGATGAGATCGATAGACTCAACGAATCGTTCGACGCGACCGTGAAAGAACTCGTCTCGAATAGAATAGATTTCCACCTCGGTGATGAAGCAATCCTCTCGAGACACGGGAAAGTGAAGGAAGGAAGACTCGCGGTGGGAAGTTACGAGTACGACATCGTTATGATCCCGCCCCTGCTGAACCTGAGACGTTCAACGGTGGATCTTTTGAATGAATTTTCGAAGAACGGCGGAAAGATCTTCGTTTTGAAAGATGGGAACTTCCTCCCAGAGAGGGTGGAGGGAGGAAGGGAAAGACCGGAGTTTCTCGAAAAGGCCAGTGTTTTTGAAAATCTCCAGGATCTTGTCGAATCACTCAGGAACGTTGCCTCCGTTGAGGTTACAGACAAAAAAACGGGAAAGAACGCAAGGTCCGTGATTGCACAGAAAAGGTTGTTCGAAGACGGTTCGTACCTTCTCTTTCTTGCGAACACAGACATCGATCGGGAAGTTCATTGTCAAATGAGGTTGAAAGAGGAAAAGAAACATATCTACGCGATCGATATTTTCGGCTTTGCTATGGTGGAATTGAGGGAAAGGGAGTTCACCATGCATCCGGCATCGAGCCTGGTGATCTGGGTAACGGACGAAGAGATTCCAGCACAGAGAAGAAGTGTGATCACAACGGGTGTGGTTCTGAAAAGGAAATTCGAACTTGAAAAGGTGTTCTGCGAGTTCGATGTGGAAATGGACAGCTACAACGTTCTGCCGGTGGACAGGGTAGATGTCTTCGAAGCGAATGAAAAGGTTTTCAGGGATGAATACGTTTCAAAGATCTGGTACGAGTTTTATAGACTGCCGGAGGGAACTCCGTTCAGGGTAGTGTATTCGTTTGAGATTAGGAAAAAGCCCGGGAAACTCTTTCTTGTCGTCGAGTGTGCGGAAAACCTCGACAAAATCACGGTGAACGGTCACGAGGTAACGTTCAAAAGGAAAGGTTGTGCTTTCAACGAGGAAGAGTGTTTCCTGGACGTGAACTTCGGGAAGATGGATATCACAGAGTTCGTCGAAGAAGGAAACAACATCGTTGTTTTAGAAGGAAGAAAGAGCAACAACATCACAGGGCCCGGCTGTCACGAGAAGGTGAAAGATCCGGAGAATCACAGACCCACGGAGGTGGAGACGATCTATCTTGTTGGGAATTTTTCCCTCGTGAACGTGGACGGGACGAGGTACGTGATCGATGCACCGAAAGCACCGGACCATAGAGACATCACACAGAGCGGATTTCCATTCTACGCAGGTTCCTTCACACTGAAAAGAATCTTTGAGATGAAAAAGAACCCAGGAAGAAAATACTTCCTCAAACTGAACAATGTGAAGGCCGCATCGGTGAAGGTGTTTCTAAACGGGAAGTTCGTGAGGAATCTCTTCTGGGAACCGTTCATGATGGAGATCACGGATGCTCTTCACGATGGAAAAAACGAACTAAAGCTTGTTCTCACCAACACGCTTTTCAACTTGATAGAGGCAAACCACAAAGTGGACGTTCTTGAGGAGTCATTCAGAAAACCGTGGAGTTTCATCGACTTTGAGCGTCACACGGACAGGTACATTCTCCTGCCGTTCGGCCTGGAAAATGCCGTCGTACTCAGTTCTTCTTCACTATGAACCTCGGCTTTCTTTTGAACCTGAAGATTTTTCTCAAAAAGAGAAGAAGCGGGCATCTGAACGCCATCGTTTCACTCCTTCCTGTAATCGATCACCTGGAAGGTTCTCAACCTGTTGTTCCTGGATTCTTTCCACTCCACTTCTATGGGGAAAGCAAACTCCGGCTGAAGCCTGCCCTCTTTCACCCACTTTCTTGACGCCTCATTTCTGTAGATCGCGGGATTCGCAAGAACGAAAAGTTTAATGGGTTTGTCGACAACCACCACTTCATCTATCGTTTCTTCTCTTGAGAGTCTCTCGACGATCTTTTCGACGATCTTCCCAGGTGGAAGAGGTTTCACGTTCACCAGTGCGACGTTTCTGGAAAGGGGTCCCGCGATCTTCACGTTGGCGAGTTCTGGCGTGAAGTTGTGTTCTTCAAGTATGTTCAGAAGGATCTCGTTTGCCACCGAGACCGCTTTTCCATGATAATTCGGATTTATGAGCATCTTCAAAAGATGCTTAAGCTTGCAGCCTTCTCTTCCAGCAGATTCTCCTATCTTTTTCACCTCTATACCGAGGTGTTCCAACATAGCGTTTATCTCGGCTTTTCCTACTCTGTAAAGGGGTGAGTAAACCCCATCGAAGACCTTCAGGCCCGCTTTTCCCCAGCTGTCCGAGGCATTGGCACCGCTTGCAACAAGATGTTTACCCGCGTACGCTTTCACAAGGTGTGTCTTCACGTTCCTCGTACAGGCATTGCAGGAAGGTCCATACCTCCAAACCTTCTCCTGAAGTCCATTTGACGAGATGAAGGTGTGTTTCAACCCGTACTTTTCAGCGAAGTTTCGGACGATCTGTCTGGACCTCTCGTAGGTATAAGGTCCCCAGTCAACGGTAACAAGTTCTACCCTCTCTTTTCCGAGGGCCATCTTCGCAAGGATTGCAACGAGGGAGCTGTCCTTTCCTCCAGAGAAGGCAACGTAGAGTTTGCCGTCTTTTACAGTTTCTTCTATGTCCTCAACGATTTCTCTTATAGTCTCTTCAACTCGAATCTCACTTCACCTCCGTCGAGAGTTAAAACGGCATAAGAACCTTCAGCAAGGCTTCCGGGGTTCAAAAATCTCACTCCTGCTTTCGTGGTGTCTTCAGGTTCGTGCGTGTGTCCAAACAAAATCACCTTCGGCTTTTCGTTGAATACTCTGAGGAGACGTTCTTTCAGGTTCCAGGGAGCGCCCCAGCCGTGGCACATTCCGATGGTCACACTCTCCATAAGGAGCACCTTAGAAAACGAAAGGTGCTCCTTTACATCCGGATAATCCATGTTTCCGTGAACTCCATAGAATTCCCTGGAAAGTTTTTCCAAGAGAATCACCGTATCGAGATCCACGTAGTCCCCAAGTCCTATCACTCCGTCGTATTCTTTCAAAGCGTTTACGATCTCATCGGGAAGACCTGACATTCGTACAGGAACGTGCGAGTCGGAGATCACGAGGAACCGCTTCACGGTGGATCACCCCAATATCGTGTTGTCTATCAATCTTGCTTTCCCAACCCAGGCGGCAACTGCAACAATCACTTTCCGATCGATCTTCTCAACCGACTCGAGCGTTTCTTCATCCACGATCTCTACGTAGTCTATTCTTACCTTGTTGAACTTGGACAGATATTTGATCATTTCTTCCTTTATTCGAGTAGCATCCCTTTCACCGTTCAAAAAAAGATTTTCTGCGATCTTCAAAGACTGATACAGGGCAAGAGCCTGCTTTCTTTCTTCGGCCGTGAGATAGACGTTTCTCGAACTCATTGCAAGACCGTCTGGTTCTCTCACTATGGGACACTCTATCATCTCAACATCCATGTTCAGGTCCCTCACCATTCGTCTCAGCACTCTGAACTGCTGTGCATCCTTTTGACCGAAATACGCCCTGTGTGGTTTTACAATGTTGAAGAGCTTTGTGACCACCGTGCACACCCCGCGGAAATGGCCGGGTCTGGATCTACCACACAGAGGTTTTGAAAGCTTCGCCTCCTCAACGTAAGTGGAAAAGTCAGGTGGATACATCTCTTCCACAGACGGGTGAAAAACACAGTCCACGTTCTCTTTTTCGAGGAGTCTTCTGTCTCTCTCGAAATCCCTTGGATACCTCTCGTAATCTTCGCTGGGCCCGAACTGGGTAGGATTTACAAAGATGCTCACCACGACCACGTCGTTTTCCGCCCTTGCTCGTTTTACAAGTGACAGATGTCCTTCGTGGAGGTATCCCATGGTGGGAACAAAGCCGATTGTCTTTTTTCTCTCTCTCATCTCTTCAGAGAATCTTTTCATTTCTTCTACGGTCTCTATGATCTTCATTTTCTCGCCTCCCCCGACTTGCAGAGAATCTCTTCGCAAAATTTCCTTTCCACGAGGTTCCATACCATTTCTCCTATGGGATTGTTCACCCCTGCCAAGTAGTCTGCGAGATGAAGGTGAAGACATTTCAACTTGGTAAAGTTCCTGATACCCCCACTTCCCACCTTTATAAGAAGTTCATGGAAAGGATGATCTTTCGGTAGAAGCTCTGCTCTTTTTTTTATGATCTCAATGTGCGCTTTCTTCATCCTTTGCTGGAGTTCCCTTTCCCTTTCTAACTTTTCCTCGAACTTCTTTATATAACCCTGGGCTTCGAGTTTCGAGACTTCCTTTTTCAGATGGGGACAGGTGAGCCAGTAGAGTGTAGGAAAGGGCTTTCCATCTTTGATAGGGAAGCTCTCTATGACGACCGGGTATCCGTGAGGGCACCGAAAAGCTACTCGTCTCATGTTTGTGATTTTTCTGCCCAGCTGCCATTCTACGATCTTTTCATCACGAGGGTCACCCATTCTCTTTCCTGCTTCCTTTCTAAAAGGCTCCATCCCTTTTCCCGGGCTTTTTCCCTGACAATATCTTCCTTTGTATCCACAATACCGGAAAGGATTAAAACGGATTCCTCGTGCGTGACTCTGTTCACGTCTTCGAGGAGTTTCAGGTGGATCTCCGCAAGAATGTTGGAGACAACGAGATCAAAAACACCCTCGACTTCGATAAGAAGATCGGACCTCTTCACGATCATGTCTACATTGTTTTTCCAAGCGTTTTCCTTCGCTATCTCGACCGCTTGCTCGTCCACATCCACCGCCATTACAAAGGATGCACCGAGCTTTTTTGAAATGATGGCAAGGATTCCAGTCCCACAGCCAACATCGAGGACTCTACTGTTTTCTCTCAGGTATCTCTTCAAAAAGAACACGCTCATCTGGGTGGTGGGATGAAGACCCGTTCCGAAGGCGATTCCTGGAGAGAGTTTTACCACGATTTTATCCCTTCTCACCATCTTCTCCGTGGGATCTATCACCACACCTTCCACAATCTCGAAGGGTTCCAGCTCAACTGTCCAGTCCTTTGGTGTGGTTACCTTCTCGTTTAAAGGTTTCCAATTGCTCAAAAAAGAAGGAAGAGTTTCCCATTCCTGAAGATACACTTTGAGCAGTCTGTTTCCTCTCTTGTCTTCTTCTATCACGAAGCAGAAGAATTCTTCCTGATAAAATCTTTCCAGCAGTTCCTCTTCTTTCATTCTCAATGGAAAGACCAGTTCCCTAAACCTCATCGATCTTTCTTATTCTCCTTTCGTGCCTTCCACCATCGAAGGGCGTTGAAAGAAAAGTGTCGACTATCCAAAAAGCGAGTTCCGGCCCGATGAGTCTCCCCGGAAGAACGAGCACGTTTGCGTTGTTGTGTGATCTCGCCAGCTTTGCCATTTCTGGAAAGAGACAGAGGGCTGCCCTTATGCCCCTGTACCTATTTGCCGCTATCGACATACCGAGTCCTGTACCACAAAGCAGTATCCCATAGTCCACCTCGTTCGACAGGACAGAGCACACGACTTTTTTAGCGTAATCCGGGTAGTCGACGGATTCTTCAGAATGTGTTCCGTGATCCAACACCTCGATGCTTTTGTTCTGGAGGTAGTTTTTCACTTTCTCTTTTAGTTCGAACGCAGCGTGATCGGATGCGATTGCTATTTTCACTTCCTCAGCACCTCCTCCATAGCTTCCGATATTGTGTCGTATATCTTCACGATCCGATCGAGGTTTGTTATCGAGAGCACCCTTTCCACCTTCTCATTGGGGGATATCAGGGCGAAAAACCCTCCCATACTGTTCACGCTCTTCAGAATATTCACAATAACTCCGAGGCTGAAGCTGTCTATACTCTCCACGTCAGACAGCATGAGAAGGATCTTGTTGTACCCCTTGTTCAGAAACTCATCGAACACCCATTTTTTGAAGAGGTGAGCGTTTTCTATGTTCAGTTCCTTGTTCGGCATAAGTATCACAACTCCATCCATGATCTTGTAAGGAAACACGTCCTATCCCCCCCCTTACAGCTTTCTGAACACCCCAACCACTTTCCCGAGGATCCTCACCTTCTCCGCCTGAAAGCACATAGAAGTCATTTCCCTGTTGGCCGGTCTCAGTTCGACCATTTCACCCTTCTGGAAGAACTTCTTCAGAGTAACCTCTCCTTCCACCATCGCGGCTACGATATCTCCATTTTGAGCCCAGCTCTGCCTCCTCACAAGAACGAGGTCCCCATCACAGATATGCTCTTCTATCATACTCTCGCCTTTTACCCTCAAAAGGAAGTGCTCATAACCTGGAGAAAGAAAAGCACTCGGAACATCCATATAATCTTCAAGATACTCCACCGCTTCTCTTTTCTCTCCTGCTCTGACTTCCCCGATCAGCGGTACTCTATTTCTGATCCTCCTGACGACCTTCAGAGCTCTTGGTTTCCCACTTTTCCTTTCAAGGTAGCCTTTTTTCTCAAGAGCAATCAGGTGAAGCTGAGCACCCCGGGGGGTTATTCTGAAACGACGGGCGATCTCCCTCACCGAAGGAGGATAGCCGTTTTTTTCTATGAACTCTTCTATGAAAAGCAGAACACTTCTTTGTTTCTGGGTGAGATCCCTCACGTGTCGAACACCACCTTCGTCTTTATTGTTTCATTTTCCCTTTCAAAGTTCAAAAGGTGATAGGTGAGTGCTTTTACTTCTGTACCCTCTTTTTTTCTGATTTTCTTGAAAACCGTTCTGATGCCATCTTCTATAAACTCCACACGCCAGGGAGCCCATCCCCTTGAAATCTCGAGTATCCAGTCGTTCACTGTGTCGAAAAAGTTGTCCTCTGTTTCTTCAGATGAATAGATTTTCTCTTTCTCCTCACCCTCACCGAAAACGATCCTTTCCTCTTCAAGGAGGATGTTTTTCGCCTCTTCCAAAAGGTCAAGAAAAGACCTTCCCGATATTTCGTAAGCCACATCAGCAGTGTGCTCGATCTGTCTTCTCAATCTTTCACCACCGCCACCTTAGAAATGGTGTCGCTACCGAGTTCGATGAGTTTTACACCCTTTGTTACCCTTCCGATGACACCGATCTCTGAAACAGGTATTCTTATCATCATACCGTTTTTTGTGGCCACAACGATCTCCTCGTCTCCTTTCACGTACCTCACAGCCACCACGTGACCGGTCTTACTCACATCGGAGATGTTCCTGAGGCCTGTTCCACCCCTCTTCTGAACCCTGTAAAGTTGAACAGGAGTTCTCTTGCCAAATCCCCTCTCGGTCACCGTAAGAATTTCCCCCTCTTCCAAGGGAACAACGTCCATGCTCACAACCTCATCCCCTGGCTGGAGCCTTATGGCCTGAACACCGGCTGCGTTCCTTCCCATCCTCCTCACATCACTTACAGGAAACCTTATGATCATGCCCAGCCTTGTTGCCACCACGAGTGTCTCTTTTTCGCTGGTGCTCACCCTGACACTCACAATTTCGTCGGCCGACTCTATCTTGATCGCCCTTACACCACGGTTATTGGTGGCGTTTTCGAACTCTTCAAGAGCGGTTCTTTTGATCTTTCCAGACTTCGTGACGATCACAAGATCCTTTCCTTTACCGTTCAAAGGAACGAGTGCAACGATCCTCTCTGTGTCCTTAAGGTTCAGGAAAGCAGAGATGTGTTTTCCACGCGTGTTTCGGCCGGTTGTCTCGATCTGGTAGTTCTTCAGAACGTAAGCTTTTCCGAGGTTGGTGATGAAGAGGGTCGAGGAGGTGTTCCTTGTAACGGCCACGAACTCCACTTCATCGTCTTTCGAAAGTTTTGAAACGGTGACCCCTTTTCCTCCCCGCCTCTGCGATCTATAACTGCTCAAAGGAGTGCTCTTCAGATATCCCTTGTGACTGAGTGTGATAACGATGTCCTCTTCCACAATGAGCTCTTTCACATCGTACTTGATCTCCTCGTCCGTGATTTCGGTTCTCCTCGGATCACCATAGCGCTCTTTCAGGTAGAGGAATTCTTTCTTCATTATCTCCCTTACTTTCTCGTCCTTTTCGAGGACCTCCTTCACTTCTGAAATCTTCTTCACCAGGTCCGAGTACTCGTTCTGGAGGTTCTCTATTTCAAGGGAAGTGAGCCTTGAAAGCCTCATATCGAGAATCGTCTTAGCTTGGGCTTCGGTTATCTCGAGAGTTTCCATCAAGGAACGCTTGGCCGACTCCACGTCTTTGCTGTTTCTGATAATGTCGACCACCACTCCTATTGCTCTTGTCGCCTTCAGAAGACCTTCTACAACGTGAGCCCGCTTGGTGTATTTTTCGTACTCATACTCGGCTCTTCTCCTGATGACCTCGAACCGATGTTCCAAGAACGCATCGAGCAGTTCTTTCAGGTTCATCAACCTTGGCCTCTTGTTCTTGTCTATGACCAGCATCTGTACATTGAAGTAATCCTGAAGGGAAGTTCTCTTGTAGAGGTTGTTTATTATGATCTCTTCGTTGGCATCTTTCGGTATCTCCACGACGACTCGCATTCCGCGTTTGTCAGATTCGTCCCTTATATTTCTTACAGGAAGAGACTCGTCGTCTTTTACGAGTTTTGCTATTTGCTCTATGAGACCCGCCTTGCTGACACCGTACGGGATCTCCGTGATCACGATTTTCTTCAGTTTCTTTCCTTTTCCTTCCTCAACGTGTACCTTCCCCCTGACTACGATCCTGCCCCTTCCTTCTTCGTAAACTTTCTTCAACTCCGAACCGTTCACAACCACAGCCCCTGTAGGAAAGTCCGGCCCCTTGATGAACTGCATGAGATCTTCAACACTGGCATCTGGATGGTCTATCAGGTACACCAGAGCGTCCACAGTTTCCGATAGATTGTGCGGAGGAATGTTGGTGGCCATTCCAACAGCTATACCGGAGGCACCGTTTATTATGAGATTTGGCACCTTCGAGGGGAGTACTTCGGGTTCCTTCAATGTACCGTCGAAGTTGTCGACCATGTTTACCGTATTCCTGTCTATGTCCTCCAGCATTTCCTCTGCGAGTCTGGTGAGCCTTGCTTCCGTGTACCTCATAGCAGCAGGGGGATCTCTGTCTATCGACCCGAAGTTCCCCTGTCCTTCTATGAGGGGATACCTCATCGTGAAAGGCTGGGCCATCCTCACAAGAGCATCGTAGACCGGAGCGTCTCCATGGGGGTGGTACTTACCCATCACTTCACCGACGATCCTCGCACTCTTTTTCGTCGACGAGTTGTGGGTGAGCCCAAGCTCGTACATTCCGTACAGAATACGCCTTTGAACCGGCTTGAGGCCATCTCTTACATCGGGGATGGCCCTTCCCACTATGACGCTCATCGAATAGAGAAGGTATGAATCAACGAGCTCGTCTTCAATCGGTCTGTTTATCAGAATTTCCGGCATTCACATCCCTCCGTTAAGACACCCTGACACCCGGTGTGATATCTCCGTCAACGGTCAGAAGTCTCAAAGTGTCACCGGTCTTTGCAGCAAGCAGCATTCCCTGAGACTCTATTCCCATGAGTTTCGCCGGCTTCAGGTTCGCCACAACAATGATAGTTTTTCCTATGAGCTCTTCGGGTCTGTAATATTCGGCCACTCCAGCAACTATCTGTCTTTTCTCCGTTCCGAGGTCGACGATCAGTTTGATGAGCTTCCTGGAATTCGGAATCTTTTCAGCTTCGAGAACCTTGGCGGTGCGGAGATCCACCTTCGCGAAATCGTCTATGGTGATCAGGTTCTGTTCAATCGACACTGTCTCCACCACCTTTTTGAACGTCTTCGTGTCTATTTTCTTGAATAGAGGTTCTCCATGGTGCACACTCGCCTCTGCTCTCAAAACTCCCCAGGTTTCAAGATGATCTCTATGAGGGTTCTCATCAAAAGAAACTCTCCTGAAGATTTCTTGCGAGGTGTCTGGCATCACAGGTAGTGTCATCAGAGCCACTTTAAAAACAGCTTCAAGTGAGTTGTAAAGCACCGTTCCAAGTCTCTCCAATTTTCCTTCTTTTGCCAGGATCCAGGGTTTTGTATCGTTGAAATATTTGTTCGCATCTGCTATAAACTCCCATATTTTATCCAGCGCCTCTGTTAGCCTGTAGGAATCCATGAGATCGCAGTACACATTTTTCGGTTCGAAGAACCTTTCCTTCAACCAACTGTCGAGACCTTCTTCGTTCGATGGAGAAGGAAGTTTGCCGTTGAAGTACT
>NZ_JAGGZH010000139.1 GCF_021162145.1 Thermotoga sp. | reverse complement strand
GTCACCACGCATCCTCTTATCTTAAAGAGTGTTCTCGAATTTCTGATCGATCGAGGAACTCAGCCTTTCGTTGGTGACAGTCCCGCCTTCAGCAGTTTCAAGAGAGTGATAAGAGTCTCCGGTGTGGAAAAAGTATGCAAAGAACTTGGAGTTCCCTGTATACCACTGGACGATTCCGTCGAGGTGAGCGGTGAGATCTTTCAAAAGATCAAAATCTCCCGTAAGGTTTTAGAAGCTGACAAAGTGGTTAACCTTCCAAAACTCAAGACACATTCTCAGATGGTGATGACACTTGGTGTGAAAAACACCTTCGGATGCGTGATGGGGTTGGAAAAATCTTCCTGGCACATGAGAGCAAAAAACTACGACGATTTTGCAAACCTCTTGATAGATGTTCATTGCATCGTTTCCCCCGTCCTTACGATTCTCGACGGAGTGGAAGGCATGGAAGGAAACGGCCCTACAAACGGCAAGAAAAAATTCTTCGGCATCGTAGGCATTTCAAAGAACGCTTTTGCGCTTGACGACGCTGTGTGTACCTTGCTAGAAGTGGATGAGCTGGTTTACACGGTAAAACATGCAAGAAAAAGGAATCTCGTTCCGGAGTACAAAATTGTGGGATCCTTCTCATCTAGCGTAGAACTTCCTTCCACTGTGTCTACTATTTCGAGGATTTCCAGGGTATTTTCAAGAGTTTTCGTGAAGTACCCCATCATTGACAGAAAAAAGTGTGTGAGATGCGGACTTTGTGAAGAAAGATGTCCTGCCTCGGCGATGGATATTTCCTCCCAAGAAATCGACTACCGCAAGTGCATAAGATGCTACGTCTGCCACGAAGTATGTCCTCACGGTGCCATAAAGTTGGTCAGAAGACTCGCACAGTAACCATATGCAATACACATATATTGAAAGCTTCGTAACATCGGTGATATAATTTTCTTGTAGTTTTTGAGAATCGTTCTCAAAAAGGAGGGGCCTTGATGAGATTGTCAGACCTTACACCCGGAGTTCGTGCAAGGATTGTATCTCTGAACTTTTCTGGAGATCTCCATGAAAAACTCGTAGGAATGGGTATCATTCCCGGCGAAGAGATCGAAATCGTTCAAATAGCACCCCTCGGTGATCCGATCGTCTGTAAGGTAGGAGGAAGAAGCATCACCTTGAGGAAAAAAGAAGCAAACGGCATAGAAGTGGAAACGAAATCCAATGAGCTGCCACTCTTTCTTGCAAACGACGGTGTTTACCGGGTCATCGATTTAAGAGGAGGAAGAAGGTTCTTGTTAAGAATGAAAGCTCTTGGGATAGAGAGAGGAAAAACGATGGTAGTCTTGAGGGGGAGATACTCCGTTGAAGGGCGAGAGATATCTCTGGGACGAGGAGAGGCTATGAAGATCTGGGTGAGGAGGATAGAGAATGTTTCTGAAGAGAAGTACACAAAGAGCTAGAGCATCCCAAGAAGTTGTAAGAGTTGCCCTTGCCGGCTGCCCGAACGTTGGCAAAACAAGCCTTTTCAACGTCCTGACAGGTACAAAACAGTATGTGGCCAACTGGCCAGGTGTGACCGTTGAGAAAAAAGAAGGCTTTTTCACCCACAGGGGTTATAGAATAAACCTAGTCGATCTTCCGGGAACTTACTCACTTGGATATTCGTCGATAGACGAAAAGATAGCACGAGACTATTTGCTCAAAGGAAACACCGACATCGTGGTTGTTGTGGGAGATTCTGTCAATCCAGAGCAGAGTCTCTACCTGTTACTCGAGATTCTAGAGATGGAGAAAAAGGTGATCCTTGCTCTGACCGCCATAGACGAAGCTGAAAAAACAGGAATCAAGATAGACAGATACGAACTCCAAAAGCACCTGGGAGTACCTGTGGTTTTCACCTCTGCTGTCACTGGCAAGGGAATCGAAAAACTCAAAGACAGGATTGTCGAGTACTATGAGGAGAAAGATATTTTTCACAGGGTAGTGATAAGGTACGGAGAGAAAATAGAATCGGAAATATCGCAGATCGAAAGTGTTCTACGAGGAAAAAAGATCAGAGTGAACCCAAGGTACTTCGCTTTGAAATACCTTTCGGGCGATCCGGCGTTCTACGGAGAAGGTGTAAAGCTGGGACTTCCGACGCTGAGTGAAGAGGAAAGGATCGGTTACCGCCTTCTCATTTCAAGGAGAAAGCGAGAGTACGTTGAGAGCATAGTGAAAGAAGCATATTCAGATGCGAAAGGAAAATCTCTGTCCTCGTCAGAAGCGATTGACCATGTCTTAACGCACAAGTTCCTGGCTTTTCCTCTTTTCTTTGCTCTGATGTACCTCGTATTCAAGTTCACCTTCGATATCGCCCAAGTTTTCGCGGACCTCCTCGACTCGGCTTTCTCATATCTAGGCTCACTGATAACAACCACGCTTGGGGAAAACGTTCTCACCTCGCTACTTTCAGATGGTATCATCGGAGGACTAGGAAGTGTTCTGGTGTTCGTACCCAACATCTTTGCCATGTTTCTCGCACTCGGCTTTCTGGAGGAAAGTGGATATCTTCCGCGAGCAGCTTTCGTGATGGATAGAATCATGGAGAAGTTCAAGTTGAGTGGGAGGGCGTTCATGTCACTCATCCTCGGATTCGGTTGCAACGTACCTTCCATCATGGCCACTCGTTCCATCGATGATCCTCAAGAAAGACTTGTCACGATTCTGATTGCCCCGTTCATGAGCTGCAGCGCCAGACTTCCCGTGTATCTTCTCATTTTGAGAATCTTCTTCCCGAACATTTCAGCTGCCATGC
>NZ_JAGGZH010000138.1 GCF_021162145.1 Thermotoga sp. | reverse complement strand
GGCCAGATACCCTGACCTTCTGGAAGCTTTGCTCTTATCTCGATCTTTCCGTATTTTATCTCAAACTTACCTTCTGTGGTCATTCTTGCAGATGTATAATCGTAAGTTCCGTACTCGTCAGATACCTGCTCCTTTCTTGCTTCGATCACAAGACATCCGTTTTCAACGAACGCGTTCTTGTCAGTGTAATACTCGAGCTCACCGTTCCCCCAACCCGGTATGCCTTTTGCGTGACCGTTCCCTATCTCGAAGTTCCACACGTTTGGATCGATAACACCATCGTCGAACTCCTGACTCCAGACAAGTTGCCAGTCCTCCACTTTGTCCTCGCCCTCTTCAGTGTAAACTTCGTTTTCTTCTCCACTGACCTCAAGAACTCCTATATCTTCCATGACAACATCATCAATCCAAACAGTTCCCACCTGCTTTCCAAGCTGGAATTCAAAACGAGCGTTTTCGTCCGTTTCCTGTCTCATCACAAATTCGAATTCATAAGCCTGCCAGTCTGTTCCAAGCTCGAATGCCATTCCTCCAGATTCATCAGTACCTGGATTGTATGCAGCCCAGCCTCTTCCAGCGGTTCCACCTATTTTGACACCTATAGCTCTCTGTTCAGAAGCCTTTGCTCTGAAAGAGACTCTGTACTTATGAAGTTTTTCAACCAGTATAGGAGACTGCAGCAATTGAACCGACCAGCTGTGCTCCCCACTGTTTGTAATTTCTACAACAAGAACACCATCTTCTACACTCGCTGTACCTTCGCCACCAGAATTTGTAAAGAATACCCAGTTGTTTTGTGTGTCTATGGAACCGTCTTCAGCTGGTGGTTCAATGTCAACACCGGCAATGAGGATTGGATTGTCAAAAGAAGCGTTTCCTAGTATGTTTTAAGCCAAAACGAAAATGGGTAAAAGAAGAAGAAAAACAAAAGCAAATTTCCACATGTTATCCCCCCTTTCACAATTTAAATCTTCTTTCTTCATCAAGTGTGAATTTTTCCTTCAATCTGATGTTTCTAGAAGAAGCACCCACTCTCACTTCGTACTCTCCCGCTTCAACAACCCATTCCTTACCATCGAAGCTTGCAAGGTCTCTGACAGGAATTTCAAGGACGATTTCCTCAGATTCCCCGGGATTTAACAGCCTCGTTTTGTGAAACGCTTTGAGTTCTTGGAATGGTTTGTCTATCTTGCCTTTTGGTGCCTTGATGTAAACCTGCGATACTTCTTTTCCTGCTCTGTCTCCTGCATTTGTAACCGTGTAGGAAACTTTCAGAACGCTGCCTTCTAATTGGACCTTCAAGTCACTGTAATCGAACTTTGTATAAGAAAGACCGTACCCAAATTCGTAAGCAGGTTCCACACCGAAAGTATCGTAGTATCTGTATCCTACGTAAATGTCTTCTTCGTAGACCACCCTTTGTGGATTGTCCTTAGGCTCCCCTGGGAACGTCCAGGATGAAACATCGGCATAGTCTTTCGGGAATGTTGTGGGAAGTTTCCCAGAAGGATTGATCTTCCCAACAAGAACATCTGCCACTATTCTTCCCATTTCTTGGCCTGCTTGCCAAACAAGCAGAATTCCATCCACCAGATCTCTCCAGCTTGCAACTTCAATAGGACTTCCAATGTTGAGAAGCACTACCACTTTTTTGCCTTGTTCGTGGAACTCTTTGGAGACAGTTTTTATGAGCTCTACTTCGTCATCCGAGAGGTAGAAGTCACCCTCCACTGGTTTCCTGTCGTAACCCTCACCGGAAATTCTGCTGATCACAACAACCGCCACGTCGTTCTTTTTCGCCAATTTCTTTATTTCCTTTTCGGACAGGAAGTTTTCTGGAAGCTTCGGCTTTATAACTGTTCCCCAAGAATCAGTCTTTGGTTTGTACTCTTCAGTTTCACGCATTTTTTTCACGTACTCTTCATAGGTACTTGCAAGTTCTTTGTCGAACTTTAAACCTCTCTCTTTTACCCCTTCAAGGATGGAAATCGTGTACCTTGGATGGGTGTCTCCACTTCCCGTTCCACCTTTTATCGTCTCGATCTGGCCTGTACCGAAGAGGGCTATCTTCGAGTCTTCAGAGAGCGGAAGAGCACCTTTGTTCTTCAAAAGGACAACACCTTCAGCTCCTGCTTCGTAAGCGATTTTTGCATGTTCTTCAAGATCTGGTTTGTTGGAGTACTTGTATCCCTTGAAAGAAGGAGCGTTCACAAGAACTGTCAGAATGTTTCTTACACACTCATTGAGAATTTCTTCGCTGAGTTTCCCCTCTCTCAAAGCTTCCATGATCTCTTCTATTTCGTCTCTTCTTTCTGTGTTCACCTGGTAAGTCTTCCCGGGCATGATGAGATCGTTTCCCGCTTTGAGTTGTTCCACGGGGTTGTCTCCAGCGTACCAGTCGCTCATCACAAAGCCTTCGAACCCCCATTCTTCTCTGAGCACTTTTTTCAAAAGCCATTCATTTTGAGAGCAGTACTTTCCGTTGAGTTTGTTGTAAGCACTCATTACACTCCAGGGTTTCGCTTTTTTTACAGCAATCTCAAATCCTCTGAGATAAATCTCTCTGAGTGCACGTTCAGATACGATTGTGTCCACGACCATTCTGTTCGTCTCCTGATTGTTTGCCACAAAGTGCTTTATACATGCACCCACCCCCTGTGACTGGACACCTTTCACAAAGGCTGAAGCCATTTCCCCAGAAAGAACAGGATCTTCGGAGTAGTACTCAAAATTTCTTCCACAGAGAGGACTTCTGTGTATGTTCATGGCGGGTGCAAGAAGCACGTCCACACCGTATTCTCTAACTTCCTCGCCCATCGCTCTTCCCACTTCCTCAAGGAGTTCCCTGTTCCAGGTGGAAGCAAGCATGATTTCAACAGGGAAAGCCGTTGTGTAGTAAGTGTTTTCATCGTTTTCTCTTGTGGGGTTTATCCTAAGACCTGCGGGACCATCCGCCAATACAAAAGTGGGTATTCCGAGTCTTGGGACAGGATGTGTCTCTCCGGCTGCTCCCACAACCCTGGAATGGGGATTTCCAAACAATCCAGGAAGTCCAACACCCACAACGAGTTTTACTTTCTCCTCTAGAGTGAGTTGTGACAGGATTTCATTCACCTTTTCCACCATTTTTTTCCCTCCTCTTTTTTTCACGTATGGTGAAAAAGATGAGGAAAGAAACGGTAAAAACAATGAGACCAAGATTCAAATAGAACTCCACCGGTCTGAACCCACGCCAGAGGTAATACGCAAGAACGATGATCTCGAGGACGAGCGCCCAGGAAAAGAGTGTCATTATAGCTCTAGTGAACATCACAGATCCTCCAGTTTCCTGTAGAGCTTTGGTATGCTGCCGACGAGAATCTTGGTGTACTCGTGGGAGGGTTCTAACACCACTCTATCAGGATGCCCTCTTTCCACGATCTCACCGCCTTTCATGACGAATATGTTGTCAGAAACATAGTAAGCAAGGCCAAGATCGTGAGTGATGAATATGATAGATGTTCCTTGCTCTTCTCTGAGTTCCTCAAGAAGCTTTATGATACCGCCTCTGGAGGATGCGTCTATCATGGATGTGGGTTCGTCTGCTACGATCAGAAGAGGCCTCAGGATCCAGCACCTTGCGATCATTATTCTCTGCTTTTGCCCACCGGAGATCTGATGCGGATATTTTCCGAGAACATCCTTGGGATCGATTCCCACTCTGAACAGAGACTCCTTAATGAGTTCAAGGGCCTCTTTCTTGCTTGAAGGCTTGTTTTCTAAAAGATTTATTGCCTGCCATAGAGTCCTTTCAACCGGGTAGAAGGGATTGTAACTTGCAAATGGGTCCTGAAACACGGCGTGGACCTTCCTTCGAAACCAGACCAGATCTTCTTTGCTTTTCAAGTCCTTCCACACGCTCTTTCCTTCGAAGAGGATCTCTCCGGATGTGGGAGGAAGAAGCCGCAAGATCATTTTTGCGGTTGTTGTTTTTCCAGAGCCACTTTCTCCCACAAGGGATACTATCTCCCTCTCTTTCACTTCGAAAGATACACTCTTCACAGCCAACACACGACGTTTGGAAAAGAACCCAAGAGAGAAGATCTTCGTGAGATTTTTCACCTCTAATCTGCTCATACTCTCTCCTC
>NZ_JAGGZH010000137.1 GCF_021162145.1 Thermotoga sp. | reverse complement strand
CTTATCAGGTGAGCGGCCGCCGTGGAGTACATGCTTCCTCCCCGTTTTGAGAGCTCTTCCGGTATCTCGGTGGCAGTTGTGTACTTTTTCAAAAGTTCTTCTTCTATCTTCATGACCTCTCTCGATCTGAGTTCATGCGAGGTGATCTTTTTGAACATCTTCTCTTCCATCAGGTAGTATCTCAAATACGGATTCACAAGGAGTTTTACAGAATCGTAGAACCACTCCGGAAAATCCTCATCGGGTACGTTGGAGAGCCTGAGCTTCAGTTTTTTAAAGACTTCTTCGGTAACGTCTTTTCCCTTTACAAACACCTTCTCCACAAAACTCAGGTGGTTGAGTCCGTAGTACTTGAGGAACACATCTTCAAGGCCCACTGAGAACATTTCCGCTATCTCACGAACGAAGTTTATGGGAACGTTACAGAGTCCGATGAACCTTTCATAACCAAGATAATTCTTGGCGAACTCGGTGATGTGCCCGGAAGGGTTGGTGAAGTTTATTATGGTCGCGCTTGAAACTTTTTCCACGATCTCGACGTATTCTTCTACAATGGGAAAGGCCCTCAGGGCTGCCGAGAATCCCCCCACCCCCGTTGTTTCCTGTCCGATGAGACCGTACTTCAGCGGAATACTCTCGTCCTTTTCCCTTCCTTTCAATCCTCCGGGTCTGAACTGGAAGATCACATATTTTGCGTCCTTTACCGCGTCTCCAAAAGTACCGCTGATCAGCACCCTGAACCTGTCTTTTACAAGCCTTTTCACGAAATCAACCACGATCTTCTGCTTTTCTTCGTTGATGTCGTAGAAGATCACTTCGTCGATCTGAACGTCACCGGAGATGTCCAGCAACCCTTTCACCAGTTCTGGGGTATAACTGCTTCCGCCTCCTATCACCGCAATTTTCATCCCTTCACCTCCTTCAGATAGTTCTCCACCAGCCTGGTGTAGAGTTCTTCTGTTATCTGAAATCCTGAATGCTCCATGGCAAACAGCACCGCACCGATCACTGGATCGTGTTTGGGGATTGTGATCTTGTATTCCCTTCCAACTGCGCTTTCTATCATCTTTATGAGAAGAAGTGGAGCATTCTTGAAGAAACTCCCCTCCAGGATCAGCCTGATGGGGGGTGTGAAGTTAAGAGTTTTTCTGTGCGCGTCCACGATCTTTTTTACCTCGATCACGATTTCGTTGAATATCCTGAGAGAGACAGTGTCTCCATCTTCGGCACACTTGAAGAGGATCTGATTTACTTTTTTAACAATCTCGGAGATGTCTCCACCTTCGTAGTCGTATCTCAGAAGAGTTTCGACCGGGCCGATCTCCTTTTCGACCTCGTCAACAAGGAGTGTCCAGTCGTCCCTTCCATCTTTTGCCCTCACAACGGCGGATGTCACAAGAGAAGCGATATAGTGGGAGCCGAGCCTTTCACCGAGAGAAAAGGAAAGTCCCCCAATTCTGTTCACTCTTTTTCCATCGGAGGCGTACGAAATACTCCCAGTTCCGCAGCTTACCATGATACCAACATCGTTGAAGGTACCAGACCTCAAGGCGATTCTTCCATCGTTATCGAAGTCGAAGCTTTTGAAACCAAGCTTTTCCAGAATTTTCCTTACGATCTTCATCTCGTACTCGAAGTCGGCGCCTGCGTAACCGAAGAAGGCAAAATCTACATCTTCAAGATTTTTTCCGGCCCTTTCTAAAACACCGTTTATCACTCCTTTCAGATTCTTCAAAGCGTTTTCCTTTCCCACAACCTGATAATTCGCCCCATGCCCTTTGTAAACGGCGAGGATGTTTCCTTCTTCGTCACTCAGAACCGCCAGCGTTTTCGTTCCACCCACGTCACATCCGAGGAAGATCAAATCTCTCACCCCTATCATAGTATAATCGTTTCGGGGTGATGAGATTGAAAAGAGCGTTCTTCGTTCTGTTCTTAACCACCACCGCGGCTCTTTTCGGAGAGGTCTTCGTTAGCCTCTCCCTCGATTCTTCTGGAGGAAGAGTTGTAACAGCAGGTATGAGTGGAGAAAAATTCGGAGCAGGGTTTGAAGTGTGGGACTTTTCTTACATCACACCCTTCGTTTCCGCCTTTAAAGATATAGATCTTGGAGACTTCGTGGTGAGACTTGGAACAAAGATAGGACTCTCGCAAAAGCCATATTTTAGCCTTGAAACGTTTTTCTGGCGAAGATTTCGTGGAATAAAGTGGGGATTTGGCTATGCGATTCTCATAGGAAGCACCGTAAGATTTCCCGTATTGCTCAGATTGGGGTGGTAGAGAGTGGATTACCTTGAGGTCCTCGATTTTCCGAAGGTTGTGGACCTGGTGAAGAAACACACTTTTTCCGACCTTGGAAAAAAACACCTCGACACTCTGAAACCGAAAGTGAATCCCTGGAAAGAACTCGAACTGGTGGAAGAACTGCTGAATTATCTCACAAGATGGGGAGAGCCACCCATAAAAGGGTTGAACGACATCACACCGGAACTGGAAAAGTTGAAAGCAGGTTCTTCTTTGGAGCCGTGGGAACTTCTGCGCGTTTCCAGTTTTCTCGAAGGTTGTGACATCTTGAAGAACGAACTCAAAAGACGGGAGTACCTGAAGCTGAAAGAAACATTCTCTCAACTTGTATCATTTGAGGAATTCGTGAAAGAAGTGAACAGGTGTATAGAACAAGATGGAGAAATCTCGAACAACGCAAGTCCAAGATTGAAAGAGATAAGAAACGAAAAAAGACATCTTTCAGAGGAAATCAAAAAGAAGGCAGATGACTTTGTAAGGAAGCACTCTCAGATCCTCCAGGAACAGATGTACGTCTACAGAGAGGGAAGGTACCTTTTTCCCGTGAAAGCCTCTATGAAAAGATCGGTGAGAGGTATCGTGCATCACCTGTCCTCCTCTGGGGCCACCGTTTTTATGGAACCAGAGGAGTTTGTCGAATTGAACAACAGGATGCGTCTGTTGGAAGAGGAAGAAAGGCTGGAAATAGGCAGGATTCTTCGTCGGCTCACGAACATACTTCTTTCGAATTTGAGCGATCTTGAAAAGAACATCGATCTAATCGCCCACTTCGACTCTCTCTACGCACGGGTAAAGTTTGCAAAGGAAAACAACGGAATCGTTGTGAAACCTTCTTCAAGAATAAAGCTGGTGAACGCAAGACACCCGCTGATTCCAAAAGACAGGGTCGTTCCGATAAACCTGGAGCTTCCACCGAACAAAAAGGGAATCATCATCACGGGACCGAACATGGGAGGAAAAACTGTCACTGTGAAAACAGTAGGGCTCTTCACCGCTCTCATGATGAGTGGTTTTCCGCTGCTGTGCGACGATGGAACGGAGTTGATGATATTCCCAAAGATCATGGCCGATATCGGAGAAGAACAGAATATAGAGCAGAGTTTGAGCACATTCTCGTCTCACTTGAAACGGATCGTTGAGATAGTCGAGAACGCTGACAGCGATTCTCTTGTCATACTCGACGAACTGGGTTCCGGTACGGATCCTGCCGAAGGTGCGGCCCTTGCTATCGCTATAATAGAAGAACTTCTCGAAAAAGGAGCCACGCTCTTCGTGACGACGCACCATACACCTGTGAAAATCCTCGCGATGAACCACCCTCTCCTTTTGAACGCGTCGATGGAGTTCGATCCGGAAACACTTTCTCCCACTTACAAAGTGCTTGTTGGAGTACCTGGAGGATCCCACGCGTTTCAGATAGCGGAGAAGCTAGGGCTCGACAGGCGAGTCATTGAGAACGCCAAGTCAAGACTCTCGCAGGAAGAGATGGAACTCGAGAGCCTCATAAGATCGCTCCATGAAAAGATCTCCCTACTCGAGGAGGAAAAGAGAAAGCTCCAGAAAGAGAAAGAAGAGTACATGAAACTTAGAGCGAAATATGAGGCGGACTACAAAAAACTCAGAAGAATGAAAATCGAAGAGTTTGACAGAGAACTGAAAGAACTCAACGACTACATCAGAAAGGTCAAAAAAGAGCTCGATCAGGCGATACACGTGGCAAAGTCCGGCAACGTCGAGGAGATGAGGAAGACTGTCAGGGTGCTGGAAAAAGAAAGAAAAGATCTGAAGAAAAAAACCATTGAAGAAGAGATGGAAGAAGAGATCAACGTGGGAGATCATGTGAGGATGGAAGGAGGAACCTCCGTTGGAAAAGTCGTGGATGTGAAAGGAAGCACTGCTCTTGTCGATTTTGGTTTTTTGAGGGTGAAGGTGCCAGTTGGAAAGTTGAGGAAAGCAAAGAAGAAAGAAGAGGAGGACAAAGAAGAGGGAACTCATTTTGTTTCTTCTTTCAGAACGGAGATAGATATACGCGGCATGACTGTCGAAGAGGCAGAACCTGTTGTGAAAAAATTCATCGATGATCTGGTGATGAACGGGATCAAGAAAGGCTATATAATCCATGGAAAGGGAACCGGAAAGCTGGCAACAGGTGTCTGGGAGATGCTGAGAAGGGACAGGAGAGTGGTCTCTTTCAGGTTCGGGACTCCGTCGGAAGGGGGAACGGGTGTCACGGTTGTGGAGGTGGAAGTGTGATTTTCGCTCTGGATGTTGGGACGCGCAAGATAGCAGGTCTGCTGGCAGTTGAAGAGAGTGGTGTGATCAGGATCGTTGATTCTGAGTTGATAGAACACAAAACTCGCACGATGTTCGATGGCCAGGTACACGACGTGATAGGCGTCGCTGAAACTGTTGAAGAGGTGAAGCGAAGGCTTGAAGAAAGAAACGAGTTGAAACTTGAAGAAGTGGCGGTCGCCCTTGCGGGGAGGTTCTTGAAAACAAAAATCGGTGAAGCAGAAAGAGATCTTTCGAAGTTGGGACACATCACAAGAGAAGACGTGATGAAACTGGAGATAGAAGCTGTCAGCAACGCACAGAGTGATGTGGAGGGAGATTTCTTCTGTGTTGGATACTCCGTTGTGGAGTACAGACTGGACGACATGTGGATGAAGAAACTGGAAGGTCACAGGGGCGGGAAGGCTTATGTGAAAGTCGTCTCCGCGTTTCTTCCCGTGCACGTTGTGGACTCTTTGATGAGAGTGCTGGAAACGGTAAGACTCACACCGGTGCACGTGACCCTGGAGCCCATAGCGGCCATGGATCTAACCGTGCCAGAGGATCTGAGGTACCTGAACATCGCTCTCGTCGATGTCGGTGCAGGGACGAGCGACATTGCCATATCTAAGGAAGGCACCGTTGTGGCGTACGGAATGATTCCGCTCGCGGGAGACGAGATCACAGAATCTATAGGGAAGAGTTTCCTGCTGGACTTTCAAACGGCGGAGCACGTGAAAAGAACCGTTTTCACAGAAGGGAAAGTGAAGGTCAAAAACGTTCTCGACAGAGAGATCGAGCTGACAAGAGAGGAAGTTGAATCTGCCATAAAGCCTGTTGTGGATCAGATCACGTCGGAGATCTCCTCCGTTGTAACAGAACTCAACGGTGGTCCACCCTCCGTTGTGATGGTGGTGGGTGGTGGAGCAAAGATTCCCAGTTTTGTGGAAACACTCGCTGGCAAGTTGAATCTTCCACTGGACAGGGTTTCACTGAAGAGTGTGGAAAGCACGGGTGTTGTAGAAGATATTACCGGAAAGGTCAAAGGAAGCGAATACATCACACCCGTTGGAATAGCGTACAGTGCCATGAGGAACAGAGGGGCTGTCTTTTCACAGGTTGTTGTGAATGGAATCCCCGTGAGACTCATGGGAGCAGTCGGGAAATACTCTGTGATGCAGGTTCTCATACAGGCCGGGTACAGGTTTTCTTCGCTTGTGGGAGGAGACACGATCTCCGTTGTTGTGAACGGAAAGCCCCTTCTGAGACCAAGAAGAAAGACCTCTGTGAGGATACTGGTGAACGGGGAAGAGGCGAGTCTTTCTTCAAAAGTGAAACATGGAGACAGGATCGACGTTCACATCGAAGAAAAGACCATTCCTCTCAGGATAAAAGACGTTGCAAAGCCTGTGAAAGTGGCACTCCCATCGGGTGAAATCGAAGAAGTATTCCCAGAGATCCTGAAAAACAGCTCTCCAGCTTCTCTAGAAGAGTCATTGAGCGAAGAGGATTTTGTCAGCTTTCCAGAAAAGATGAAGGTGAAAGAAATCAAAGAAAAGCTTTCTTATGGCAAAGTAAAAGTTTCTGTTAACGGGGAAGAGAAAAATGTTTGTGTTGTGGATTTTGATCTCCTGAAAGAAGGGCGGCCTTTGAAAGATGATGAGGAAGTTTCCCTCGGAAGTGAACTCACGGTGGTTGAAAAGGGGAAAAAGTCTCTTGAAGAGGCGCTGGAGGTTCCACACATCACAGTCAGCTTCAACGGCGTTTTGAAAAAAATTCCTCTGAAGATCGTTCGCCGGGTTGGTGAATCGAGAGTGGAGATGAAAGACTTCAAACCGATGGTGCTCGACCTTCTCAAAGACATGAAGATGGACGGTCTCAGAGACTATGAACTTCTCAAAAACGGAAAGAAAGCGATGTTCACCGATCCACTGGAGGATGGTGATGTGGTGGAGTTCAGAGAAAAAAAGTGAGGGGGCCGGCCCCCTCAGATGATAGCCTTCTCCGTTTCTTTATCGAAGGCGTGCATTCGCGTCATGTCGAACACAAGATCGATCTTCTGTTCCTCTTTCGCCTGCGTTCTTGGGTTGACGGATGCGGTGATGGCATCGTCTCCTACCTTCACATGAAGGATTGTTTCACTTCCAAGAGGTTCGACCACGTCAACGATTCCCGTTACCGTGTTCTCTGGAGTTGGAGCCATCGCGAAGAGCTTGTCGTAGACATCCTCCGGTCTGATACCAAAGATGATCTCTTTGTCCACATAGTCTGCGAGCTTGTCTTCAAATTCTTTTGGAACTTTCACTTTGAAACCAGACGCCTGTATCCAGAGTCCTCCTTCTCCTCTCACAACCTTTGCGTTCACAAAGTTCATCGGAGGACTGCCGATGAAACCAGCAACGAAGATGTTTGCGGGGTTGTTGTATATCTCATGAGGTGATCCAATTTGCTGGAGCTCTCCATCCTTCATAACGACTATCTTGTCTGCCATCGTCATGGCTTCCACCTGATCGTGTGTCACGTAGATGACCGTTGCCTGGAGCCTGTGATGGAGTTTTTTGAGTTCACTTCTCATCTGAACCCTGAGTTTTGCGTCGAGGTTGGAAAGAGGCTCGTCGAAGAGAAAGACCTTCGGGTTTCTCACAATCGCTCTTCCAACTGCCACCCTCTGTCTCTGCCCACCGGAGAGCTGTCTTGGCTTTCTGTCGAGTAGGTTTTCTATTCCGAGTATCTTGGCAGCTTCTCTGACCCTCCTGTCGATCTCATCTTTCGGATATCTTCTCAGCTTCAAACCGAAGGCCATGTTCTCGTAGACGGTCATGTGGGGGTACAGTGCGTAGTTCTGGAACACCATGGCGATGTCTCTATCTTTTGGTTCGACGTCGTTCACAACCTTACCATCAATGTAGATTTTTCCCTCCGTGATTTCCTCAAGACCGGCGATCATCCTGAGGGTGGTTGTCTTTCCACAACCAGACGGTCCCAGAAGGACCACAAATTCCTTGTCTTCGACGACCAAGTTTGCGTTCTTCACAGCAACGACCTTGTTGTCGTACACCTTAGTGACGTTCTCAAGCACAACCTGAGCCATCCTCACACCTCCTGAGAATCGTTGAATTCAAAATATTTCTTGAGTTCAAGGTACTTTTCGACGTTGCCGATGTCCAAAAGGTAAGTGTCGAGTATTTCCTCAAGAAACTCCATCAATTTTTTGTATTTCTCGTAATCGATCACCACAACGGTCGGGATCCCGTTCTTTGTCACGACCACGTCCTTTTCCTTTGTTTCTTCAACAACATGAGAGAACTTCGCCTTCGCTTCCGCCAGACTGCGAAAGGACACACCACTCAGATTCATTTTCCCACTCCTTGACCAGAATTATAGTCAAGTTTACAAAAAATCACAAGGACTGTTTTAAACGAAAAAACGGGGATATCCATGATTATCCCCGTTTATGAAGAAATATGAAGCATTTTCTCAAAATTTCACGTTGAAGTAGAACTTGTCCGTGTTCAAAACAAACGTCAGCTCGGTGCTTCCCTTTTTCGCCTGCGCCATAAAACCATAAGAGACACGGTTTTTTGAAACTGAAACGAGGAATTTTAATTCAAGTCCTTTTTCCACGGGAAAACTGAAACCCACACCTCCAGCGAGTTGCCAGTCCAGACCCCCCACCCCAAGGAAAACAACGCTGTCTGCATCGGAGATTCCAAAAAGGGCGGTGTTGTTCAGCACTCTGTAGGCAAAAGAGGTGCTTCCCATGGAGATATGGCCACTACAGAACATGACGGTGTCCTTGGACATGTAGGAGAAATTGTCAAGGGAAAACCTGTAGCCACCGATTTTCATGATGTAGTCCTGGTCGAGCAGGGCATACCCCCCAGATCGACCTATGAGAAACTCGTAGTGTACGTTTCCCGGAAATGGAATGATGTCTCTCTGGTCGATGGAAAAAGAAAGACTCCATCCATTTCCGAGCAGGAGGGCAGTCTTCAGTGTCACTTCTGAAGTCTTCACCCTCAGAAAACCGAGTTTCTGGAAATTCGTCTGGGATCTTGTGATGCCAACACCCACACCCCATTCATCGTTGTAAACACTGAAAACAAGCACATCACCGAATGTGACACGGTAGCCATCGGATGTCCACATGAAAGAACTTGAAAAAACCACTCCCCCCACGATGAGAAGAAGGAAAAGAAGGTGTTTTTTCATGCTTTCACTCCTCTTCAAGAAGTTTCCTTACAATCCTGTTGGTGAGCTCTGGATTTGCCTTTCCTTTCGTTTCTCTCATCACAAAGCCGACGAAGAAACCGGCGGCCTTCTTCTTGCCTGCCTTGTAGTCCTGAACTGCTTTCGGATTCTGTTCCATCGCTTTTCTGACGAGCCCTTCTATGAGCTTTTCATCACTTATTTGAACAAGGCCTTTCTCCTTCACTATCTGAGAAGGCATCTTTCCCGTTTCGAACACCTCCGGGAAAATCTCCTTTGCGATCTTTATCGAGATCTTCCCCTCGTCCATTAGTTTGAAGAGATCTGCAAAGTGTTCCGGCTTCAGCTTCGTCTGTGTGATCTCCAGGTTTCTTTCGTTGAGTTCTCTCAAGACTTCGGTCATGATCCAGTTGCTGAGATCTTTTGGCCTGTTGACGGCTTTCACACACTCTTCGAAGAACTCTGCGAGTTCCTTGCTCGCCGTGAGAACTCTGGCATCATACTCTGGGAGCCCGTATTCTTCCATGAAGCGAGCTGCCTTTTCGTCTGGAAGTTCGGGAATCTCCCTTTTCACCTCATCGAGGTATTCATCACTCAGAACAACCGGTGGAATATCGGGCTCGGGGAAGTATCTGTAGTCGCTTTCTTCTTCCTTTCCTCTCATGGAGACGGTGGTCTTTGTTGTTGCGTCCCATCCCCTTGTCTCTCTTTCCACGTCTTCCCCTCTTTCCATCGCTTTGACGATCCTTTTGAACTCGTACTCCAGGGCTCTTTCTACGAACCTGAAGGAATTCATGTTCTTCACTTCCACCCTGTTACTCTGTCTGCCGGTTTCTGTATCCACAACGGAGATGTTCGCATCGCACCTGAGAGCACCTTTTTCCATGTCGCCCGTGCTCACACCCAGATATCTCACGATCGATCTCAGTTTTTCCATGAAGACACGCGCCTCTCTTGGGGAAGAGATATCTGGTTCCGTAACGATCTCGATAAGGGGCACACCACATCTGTTCATGTCAACGAGTGAGTAACTCGCGCGTGTGATGGAATCCCCTTCATGCATGAGCTTTCCCGCGTCTTCCTCTATGTGAAGTCTTCTTATTCTGATCTTCTTTCTTCTCTCGTCTCCATCTATCTCGAGGTATCCTTCCGTTGCGATCGGGTAGAAGTACTGACTGATCTGGTATCCCTTCGGGAGATCCGGATAGAAGTAGTTTTTCCTGTCGAACCTTGAATACTTGTGTATCTTGCAGTTCAGAGCAAGAGCAGTCTTGACAGCGAACCTGATCATCTCCTCACTGGGAACGGGAAGTGCACCTGGCTGGCCCGTGCAGACAGGACAGATTGCCGTGTTCGGCGGAAGTTCAAAGACGTCTGCTGGACAGGAGCAGAACGCTTTGGTCTTCGTTGAAAGCTGAACGTGTATCTCGAGTCCTATGACCGGCCTGTATCTCATGCTTTCACCTCCGGGAGAGGGAACATGCCGTTTTCGTTGTACGGCGAGTTCTTCTCGATAGCCCTTGCTATTCTGAAGACCTTTCCATCCGCGAACCTCTTTCCGATCACTTGAACACCCACAGGCAGGTTGTTGGAAAACCCAAACGGTACACTGATCGCCGGAAGACCTGCAAGGTTTGCCGGTATGGTGAATATGTCCATCAGGTAATAGGTGAGTGGGTCTTTTATTTCGCCGATCTTGAAGGCGGTTACGGGAGAGGTGGGAGTGAGAATTGCATCGTACCGAGAAAGCACTTCGTTGAGTTCGTCTGAAATTTTCCTTCTCACCTTCATTGCTTTGTTGAAGTAAGCTTCGTAATAGGCAGCACTGAGGGTGAAGGTTCCGATCATTATTCTTCTTCTTACCTCTTCACCAAACCCCACATTTCTTGTCCTCATGTACATCTCTCTGAGACCTTTCTCTTTTATTCTGAGGCCATACTTGACGCCATCGAATCGGGCAAGGTTTGAGCTCGCCTCAGCAGGAGCGATAACGTAGTATGTGGCAACGGAGTACCTGATGTGTGGGATTTTCACCCTCTCCACCTTCGCGCCGAGTCCTTCCAGAAGTTTCAGGGCTTCTTCGAACCTCTCTGCAACT
>NZ_JAGGZH010000136.1 GCF_021162145.1 Thermotoga sp. | reverse complement strand
TACCTTGTCTATCGCGAGCTAAAGAAGATGAAAAAACTTCTCGATGGTGCTTTTGAAGAAACGAAGAAGAAAAAGAGAAAGGGTAAAAAATGAGACTGCCGACCGTCCTCATTGGAAGGTACGTTCCAACGGATTCGATAATTCACAAAATTGACCCACGCGCAAAACTTCTGGGCATGATTCTTTTGATATCTTCTATCCTTCTTGTGCCCAACCTTACTTTTTACCTTTTTCCTGGAGTAGCCGTTTTTCTCCTGATACTTTTCAGCCGGACAGGATTCAAAATATACCTGGCGGGACTAAAAAGCATGTGGTTCCTCATGGTTTTTGCTGTGGCGGTACAGTTTCTTTCGCCATCGGATGGCAGAAGGATCATCTGGTTTATAACAGACACAGCGATCCTGTCAGCGGCTTACATACTGTTGAGACTGCTCTTGATTATTCTTCTTGCGGAAAACTTCTCCGCCACCACTCCTCCTCTGCTGACGGCGCGGGCGATAGAGAACCTCTTTTCACTTTTTGGGGCAAGAAAACTCGGCCATGAGATCGGCATGGTGATGACAATCGCTATGAGGTTCGTTCCCATTCTGACTCTCGAAGCAGACAGGATACTGAAGGCTCAGATAGCAAGAGGAGCAAATTTTGAAAGAGGAAAATTCATAGACAGATTGAAAGCTCTCGTTGTGACTATCGTTCCCTTGCTGGCTTCTGCCTTGAGAAAGGCAGAAGAACTTGCAACAGCGATGGAGGCTCGTCTTTACACGGGAGAGCCTCCCAAGGTGAAATTCAGAGACATAGAATGGAAATTCTCTGATACATTATACGTTTTACTTACTCTGTGTGTTCTGCTTCTGGTTCTCTTCGGCCACGATTTCTTCGATGGCGTTCTTTAATATCCTCGCGGACTCTCTGAAAGCCTTCAACTCTTCATCGTTCAGTTTGAGCTCTAGGATTCTTTCCACTCCCTGTTTGCCGAGGGTGACGGGAACACTGATGCACACGTCCCTTACTCCAAGGTAATCTTCGAGGTACACGGACAGCGTTAGAACTCTTTTTTCGTCAAAAAAGATCGCCTCCACGATGTCTGTTACCGCGAGGGCGATGGCGTAATGCGTTGCTCCCTTTCTTTCTATGATCTCGTATGCTGCTCTTTTGGCCTTTTCTGCGAACTCTTCGAGGATACGGGAATCACACCGGTTGCAGATCTGGCACATGTTTCGAAGTGGTATACCACCGATCATGGCGCCACTCCAGATGGGAACTTCAGAGTCGCCGTGTTCTCCTATTACATACACGTGAACACTTCTCGGGGAAAAACCACAGTGCTGGGCAATCAGAGTTCTGAGTCTTGCGGTATCCAGCACAGTTCCTGATCCAAAGACTCTTTTTGGGTCCATCTTTGATTCTTTGAGGAAGAAGTAAGTGAGAACATCGACTGGATTTGTAACAACTATCACAATGGAGTCAGGAGCGTATTTTGAAACATTCCTAGCGATTTCCTCCATTACTCTGGCATTTCTTCCAAGAAGCTGGAGTCTAGTCTCACCTGGTTTCTGCGGAACACCTGCGGCAACTATGACCACATCTACATCCTTCAGGTCTTCGTATCCACCTGCGTAAATGTTTGCACGCCTTGTGAATGGTGTACCGTGTATGAGATCGAGAGCGTCTCCTTCAGCCCTTTTTCTGTCGATGTCTATTAGCACCATCTCTCTTGCGAATCCTTTCATCAACAGTGAAAACGCAGTGCTCGAGCCTACCCTTCCAAGACCAATGATACCTATCTTCATAGATACCACCTCCGTGGTGATAGAATACAAACAGGGTGATGTCATGGTGAAAAAAGTGTTACTCTTCTTGTCAATTAGTCTGGCCTTCTTTTTAATTATATCATCCCTTGTTTTCTTGAACAAAGCGGTGTCTTTTCTTTTCAAAGGAGAAGTGGAAAATCCTTACATCTTTCTTGTCCTCGGAAAAGACGAAGTGATTGAGCACACTGTTCGAACCGATGTAATTGTTCTTGGTGTGCTCGACTGGCAAAAGAGGGTACTCTCCTTCGTTTCCATACCGCGGGATCTAATGGTGGAAGGGAGAAAAATCAATTCTATCTACAATTCTTTCGGAGTGGAAAAGCTCTTTCAGATCGTGGAGTCGATCTTCGGAATAAAGATTGACTCTTACGTGGTTTTCGATTATAAAGGATTCAAGGTTCTCGGGGATGAGCTGGGACCAATAGAAGTGGTGCCAAACGAAGTCATGTTTTACGAGGATCTTTCTCAGAACCTTGTCATAAATTTCAAGCCCGGTGTCCCTTACAGGCTGTCCGGCAAGCAACTCCTTGCATATATAAGATACAGGAAGGACTCCATGGGAGATCTTGCACGGATAGAACGCCAGAAAGACGTCTTCAAAAAGCTTCTCAGTAAGGCCCTGAGCAAAAGTCCTGTTGATATCTCGAGGATATACAGAAAGGTGGGTCCGTACATCGAAACGAATATAGAACTTTCTGAACTTTTGACGCTTTTCTCAAAAGTGAGGGAAGGAGTAAAGACACAGTTTTTCACGCTCCCCTATGTTGTAGGTGAGAGTGGAGAGGTTTTCGTGGACAGGAAAGAACTTTCTTTGTTCAAAAAGAAGTTGTTTGAGGGATGTGCTAAAGAGACTTCTTCTTTGAATCTCGTTGTTCTGAACATTTCCTCACTCGTTTCAAGGGTGT
>NZ_JAGGZH010000135.1 GCF_021162145.1 Thermotoga sp. | reverse complement strand
TCCAACGCTGCTGCTGTTCTTTTCAGTTTTGTTGTTATCGCTTTTTCACTTTTGAATTTCTTCATCTTTAGAGAAGGAGGTCTCAAGAGTTATTATGCGTAAAAATACTATAAGAAAAATTGTGGTGTACGTTGTTCTTTCTTTCTTTGCGGCTCTCTCATTCTGGCCATTTTATTGGATATTCAAAACATCCCTTGAAGCGGGGGGCAACGTCTATAAATATCCTCCAAGTTTGTTTCCCTGGCCCGCAACTTTTGCAAATTACGTAGGAGCATGGAAAACTGTCCAGCTTGGAGGATATTATTTGAACACAATCATAATTGCAGGTATTGGAACTTTTTTGAACGTTCTATTTTCTCTTATGGTGGCATATCCTCTTGCCAGAATAGATTTCAAAGGAAAAAGGATAGTACTTTTTCTAATATTGCTTCCCATGATGATACCTGTTCAAAATACCCTAATAGTAAACTATCTCACGTTGAAGAAATTGGGTTTACTCAACACTTACATGGGAGTGGTACTCCCCCAAGCAGTTACTATTTTTGGAATATTCATGCTCCGTCAAGCATATTTGAGTGTTCCAAAAAGTTTCGAGGATGCAGCACGAATTGATGGAGCAGGTGAACTTTATATCTGGTGGAGAATAATAACTCCCCTTATAAAACCAGATGTAGCAACACTTACTATATTTCAGATCATAACTTGGTGGGATAACTTTCTTTGGCCGCTTGTGGTGTTGTCCGATTCGAACAAGTATCCTTTAGCAGTTGCGCTGGTTTATTTAAACAGTACATTTCAGGTGAACTTCAGGTACACCGCTGCGGGCATTGTTCTTTCTATTTTACCTGTGATTATTTTGTTCCTCTTTGCTCAAAGATACATAGTGAACGCGATAGCAGGAGGTGTGAAATACTAAAGGAGTGAATACTTCTGCAAAGGAGGAATATCCATGGTTTTGAAGGAAATAAAAGATCAAAAAGTAGAGTTGAAAACTTTCTTTGAAGAGGCTGTTCCGAAAATAATTGATCACAAATTTTTGGAAACTTTGAAGGAGAACCTAGAGAAGGAGTTTCTCTTCTTGGGATGTGGAAGCTCATATAATCTTGCTTTCATTATCTCTCATTATTTTGAGAGGGTGCTAGGGGTTAAAACAAAGGTAATTCCCGCCGGTGAAGTAGCATTCAACAAAGCCTCCAAAATACCAGATAAAGGACTTGTATTTCTCTTCTCACGAACTGGAAACACCACAGAGGTTCTAATGGCAAAAAATATTTTGAAACGAAAAGGCTACACCACGGTTGGAGTAACAATAGAGCAATCTTCTAAACTTGCAAAGGAAAGTGACTTTTCTCTTGTGTTCCCAATAGAGGAATCTGCTATTGTTATGACAAAGTCTTTCAACATGCTACTTCTTGGCTTCATGATCATAGCAGATAAACTTGCCGGGAATTCCTTGAAACTCTACGAAGAGTTGATCGATTACGTTGGAAGGTTCTTCGAGCTTTCTGAGAGGTTTATAAAGGATGTGTCTCTTGAAAAGTACGATCATTTTGTTTTTCTTGGTATAGCAGAGTTTTTTGGAGTAAGCTTGGAATCTGCTCTAAAGTGCATTGAAATGTCCACAACGTTTTCTGAAGCGTATTCAACTTTGGAATACAGACACGGCCCAAAAGCTTTAACAAATGAGAACACGCTCGTTTTTATTCATAAGGTTGAAGGGATGGACGAACAGGAAAAGAAATTAAAAAAAGAGCTTGAAAACTTACGCGCAACAGTGATTGAGATAGGAGAAAATGGGGATGTTCCTGTTCCAAACGATTGGCGATCCGCGTTTTTGAGGACAATTCCCTCACACATACTTGGATATGAAAAAGCGGTTATTAAAAGAATCTCTCCCGATGAGCCACCGCATCTCAGCAAAACAGTGGTTTTATGAGGTCTTACCTTGAAAGAAGAAGTGGCCTACAGAAAAATCAGCTGAGTTCCTTTACTTTGTTTCTCGTGATGAGGGCTCTTTTTTCCCATTTTCCTGAAAGGAAGAAGATCAGTTTCAGGGTGCTCCTGAAGATGATGTCTGATATCATACCAATCCATGCTCCAAGAAGACCAAGATTGAAGTACTTTACCATCATGTAGGCAACAGGAAGTCTCACCGCCCATATGGAAGCGAAGGTGATTATCATCGTCGGCATAGTGTTACCTGTTCCTCTCAATGCTCCGTTCATACTGGATTCTGTTGCCAAAAAGAGCTGAAACAATCCTATCACCTTCACAGGAAGCTTGGCGATTTCTATTATCTGAGGATCGTTTGTGAATATTCTTATCAAAAATTCTGGAAAAAGGAATATGATAATCCCCATTGTCACTTGAAAGATTAAACTCAAAATCCATCCTTGCCTTACAATGCCAAGGAGATGCTTTTTATTACCCATTCCATTGTACTTCCCCACAAGAGTTGTAATAGCGATTGAAATTCCAAACGCGGGCATAAAGGACAGAGATTCCACGTTTATTCCTATTCTGTGTCCTGCATACGCTTCTGCTCCTGCCATGAGTAGGATGTTGGCAAATATCAACACTCCTGTGGAAAAAACGAAATTCTCAATGGCGGTTGGGAAACCAACGCGGAGAATTTCTTTTTGGACGCTCCAGCTGGGAAGAACATAACCCTTTTTGAGCTGGAATTCTTCTTTTCTGAAAATCACGAAGGTGAGAATGGCACTTCCCACAAATCTTGACAGAATCGTCGCGATCGCTGCTCCTCGAACGCCCCACATAGGAAGACCGAATTTTCCAAAGATCATGGCATAGTCCAGAAAGATGTTCAAAAGGTTTGTGACCCCTGTGACGATCATGGGAGTTCTCGTATCACCCAATCCTCTCAGCATCGCGGAGAACACAGCCATGATGGAAAAACCCATAGAACCGGAAAGAATAATCTTTAAATACTCTCTTGCAGCGTTTTCTATCTCGCCTTCCAGATTCGGGAAGAAGTTTACCAAGCCATCGGAGAACATCGAGAATGAGGTGAGAACAACTCCCGTGAAGATGGCAAGGAAGATACCGTTCCAAGCCAGAGATTTTAATGCCCGACTGTTGTCAGCTCCGAGGGCGTTTGCTATTGTGACGGTAGCCCCCATACTGGCAGCTATAAGGACAACTTGAACTACCCAGAAGATCTGATTTGCAAGTCCAACACCACTCATCGCTTTCCATGAATAATGACCCAGGAAGGCAGTGTCCGCCATACCAAAGAGCATTTGAAGAACGTTCTCGCCCATTGCCGGAAGGGCGAGTTTTATCAACTCTTTTCTGATTTTTGGTACTTCTTCACTCGAAAGATAATTCTTCAAAAGTGAGTATCTCATCTTCATCACCAACTACGATTCTATATCAGATGGTTCGGAAAATGAACCATTTAGTAAAATAATTGAACTATTTCTTAAGTGAACAGTCTAAATACTGGAGGTGAGAGTGTGGATTCTTTGGAAATCCTGCGAACACTCTTTTCTCTGGTGATGAAGTTCTCGAGGTTTCTACCACCAAGCGAAGAGATCTCCAACATGAAAACGACAGAGCTCTACGCCTTTCTATACATAGCGCTCTTTGGTCCGAAGAAGATGAAGGAGATAGCAGATTTTCTTTCCACAACGAGGAGCAACGTTACAAATGTGGTGGATTCCTTAGAAGAAAGAGGTCTCGTGTTAAGAGAAATGGATCCAGACGACAGAAGAACCTTCAGAGTGATATTAACGGAGAGAGGAAGGAGAACGTTCAAAGAGATCCTCTACAACTTCGACAGACTTGTGAGATCGGTTCTCGAGAAGTTTTCCGAGGAAGATCTCCGTGTTGTGAGCGAAGGGTTCGAGAGAATGGTTGAAGCTCTGTCGAGGGAGGGATCGAGCGAATGAAAGGTTACATCTTCACTATCGTATACATAGCGCTCGTTGTCGTTTCTTTCGTGATGGTCTTCTCGCTGGGAAAGATAGAGACCAGTCCTGAGGTCTTCCTTCCTGGCTACAACGGAGATCCTGAAAAGACTACGAACGAGAACGTGAAAAATCTGTTCAAAGTGAATCGAGACTTTGGTGGAAGTTCTTCCATCGTGATCGTGGTCGAAAGTCCTGAAAGTTTCTTCAAAGATGCACGGACACTCTATGATCTTCACAGAGAACTCGAGAAGAAAAACTACGTCTCCAGTGTGATGAGTCCTGTGAACCTCCCAAGATTTTCTGGTTTCAGACTGGAGAGTTACTTCGAAAACGGTGTTATCTCGAAAGACATTTTAGAAGATCCCAGTTCAGAGAGCTTCATAACAAAGGATGGAAAGTGCGCCCTTTTGAACGTGATATTCAAGAAGGATGTGAACGCAAGGGAAAAGATCCCGGAGATAAAAACAGTTGTATCCAGGTACTTTGAGAAAAATTACCTCTTCGGAGAGCCAGTTTTGGACTGTTCCCTTTTTGAAGAGCTTGTGAAGCAGACCTTCGTTTATCCTGTATTCATGTTCCTTGTTATCTTTCTTCTTTTCTATTACCAGCTCAGGTCCTTCAGAGCGGCGTTGTTTTCCTTGATCGTTCCCGTACTGTCCACCTTTTTCGTTTTCGCTGTGTTCTTTGCCGTGGGGAAATCCCTTAACACAATGACCGTGATGACCATCTCTTTCCTCCTCATCATTGGTTCTGCGTACGGGTTACACTTTTACAATGCCCTCTTCAGATTCGAAGATAGAAAAGAAGCGATCAGGCACATCTTCAAGCCTATTCTCTTTTCGATGCTCACTACCGCAGCGGGTTTCATGTCCTTCATATTCATAGATATAAGAGCCTTCAGAGAACTTGGAATACTGGTCTCAGCAGGTCTTGCTGTTGTAGTCCTTGTGATCTTCACTTCGGGCGTGGAACTCTTCAGAAGCTATTCTCCGAAAAAATCCCCCAGAAGCCTTGGAATGAGGTACGTGGGGAGAAAAGCGGCAACAGTGGTACTCATCGTCTTTCTGATCGTGGCCGGGCTGTCACCGTTTCTGTTGACAAGGATTCCAGTGGGGTCAGACATGGTATCTTACTTCAACAAGAACTCAGAATTGAGAAAGGCCTATGATTTTATAGTGAACAAATTCAATATGAGAGAGCCTCTCTATCTAGTATTGGAGAAGAAAACCTTCTTCGTTGGAACGGATTCAAAGATGATAAAAGAACTGATTGAGGAGATAGAACAGAGTGAGTATGTATCCAGTGTTATCTTCCCTGCTGACATTCCTGTTCCAATAATGTACGCCCTCTCCAGAACCAATCCCTTTTTGAAAACCTTCGTTGGGGGCAGAAACAAGATAAGACTCATCATCAATCTCACCCCAGAAGGATACGAGCACGCAAAGGAGGTTGTAAAGCAGATCGGCGATGTCGTCAAGAGAACAGGCTGGCAACACTACGTTGCAGGGTCTGTGTTGATCTGGAACGACATAAACGAGAGTATCCTCAGATCGCAGCTACAGAGCATTGTTCTTGCCTCCATTATGATCTTCGGCATGGTGATTGCCATCTTTCGAAGGCCTCTCACCACGCTCAGTGTGATGGTACCTATAGCCTTCACAACGGTGTTCAACTTTATTTTCATGGTATTGTTTGGTATCAGTCTTGACGTTTCCACCTCGATCACGTCCGGTATACTCATGGGACTCGTGATAGACTACTCGATCCACATTGCATCTGAAGAGCGAAGACTGAAGGATCCCTACCTGGTCATCAAAAATGTGGGGCCATCTGTTTTCACGAATGCACTCGGTCTGATCGCTGGATTTGCTGTTTTGCTCTTTTCCGAACTTGCTCTCTTCAAGAACATCTCACTTCTCATGATTTTGGGTATCGGAGTGGGAACCACGTTCACTCTGATCGTTCAACCGTTCATTCTTCAAGGAAAGAAAACAGGTACCTCTGGCGGTGTTACAAAAATTCTCGTGAAGGGGGAGAGATCTCGAGATGAAACAAGATAAGACGATATAAAAATGAGCAAAAAATATGCCACATACATGTTGTAGGCAAGAAACCTCACAAGAGCAAACACCATAGCCATATTTCCCTGCAGGTAATCGTGAATGAACTTTATCAGGATATGCTTTAGCTTACTTGCTCTGTAAAGGAAATCCCTGAGGGAAGTACATTTTCGAAGTAGTCTCTGGAGAGAATGATAGTTTCTCTGAAGGAGAGAAAAAACACCTCCTTTATGAGTAACATGAAGATGATCTGATGGTCTTGGTAAATCCTTGGTCTTCCCCTGCCTGAAAACCTGGAAAGATGGGGTATGATTTTGGAGTAGAAAAAGCAAGTTAACTTGATGATTGTTTTAAGGTTTATTCTCCTCATAGCAAGGGAGATTTTATCATCTCCTTTGCTTTATTTTCTATACCTTCACGTTATTTTTGAAACAGCTCCTCTCCTCCCCTTGACAGCCAATGAAAGAAATGCTATATTATGGAAGTGGATCTAGACGATGCGGGGTGGAGCAGTCTGGTAGCTCGTTGGGCTCATAACCCAAAGGTCGTGGGTTCAAATCCCACCCCCGCTACCAGATCCATAACGAAACCCCGAGGGATTGTTCCCTCGGGGTTTATTTTTTTGATACACAAATCTGGCGTGTTTATAATATTGTCAGGATAGTCTTTTTTGTTCATGAAATAGGGGGTATCAGGCTATGAAAAGTTTCCTTTTTCCCCTCCTGCTTTCCTGTCTTTTCTTCTCAGTATCAATTGCCTCTGACATCCCAGAGATCGAAGTTGTGAAAATAGTGAAAGATGACTACGGTGAAGATACGATGATGGGAAAGTCCAGCATCGAGATTCCGAGGTTTAAAAATCTGGGAAACATCTGGTTCGAAATGCTTCTGAATTACGAAGTGGAGAAGTCTGCCAAGGAGTTCGTCGAGTATATAGAACTCTGGGCAAGAGAGGCAAGAAAACAAATAGAAGAGATGAAAGATAAAGATGAAGAGCTGTACAAAGCGAACTTGATGCTCAAATATATCGCAGACGTTTCTCATGAGATCAGGTACGTTTCCCCCAGATATCTCAGTTTCATTCTCTACTACTACCGCTACACAGGTGGAGCACATGGAATGACTTACTGTGAGACTTTTAACATCGATCTCGTGAATTACAGAAAGCTCAGATACGAAGACGTCTTCAAGCCGGAGGCAGAGAAGGTCATCAAAAAAGAGATACTGAGATACATGTTCGAGCATCCAGATCCATTCTTCATTCCCACAGACAGGGAGTTTTCCGATGAGTTCTTTGAAGAGCTCTACAGGAAGTACAAAGAAGAAGGAAAGTCCTACAGAGAAGAACAGATAGAGAAAGTGCAGAAAGATGAAACACTCTCTGAAAAAGACAAAAAGATGTTGATAATGGTACTTTCCATGTGTTCAAGTGCCATAGACACTGTGCTGAAGGACGATCTTTCGGAAAGGCCCTTTCTCATCACAAAGGAAGGACTTGTTGTCAAATACATGCCATACGAAGTTGGACCTTATGTGAGCGGATTGCCAGAAGTTCTCATTCCCTGGGAAAGGTTGAAGGATGTTATGAAAATAGAAACGCCCGAGTGATTTCAAACTATCAATGAAAATACCCCACGCCAGATTGAAAGCCCAGAGGACCTCAACGTAGTTCCAGTAGCCGCACCCAGCAGGAGATATCCAATGATGTTCTTCGTGTTCGTTGCACCATAAAAAAACCGTACAAGCCCTGATTTTGTGCCAAGGTAATAGAGTAGAACAACCGGTATAATCGTTAAAAGAAGTGTGAGGAAGGCGCCGTACCAGTCTATTTTGTATCTTTTTGCACTCAGGAAACTGGCCTTCGCGAGATACAAACTTCTCACCACGTTTCCCATTCTCCTTTTCTTCGAATCTCGTTTTCTACTTTTCTAAGTAGCCATACTCCGAGGACCAGATAGGTAAAACTCAAAGCTGTTAGTATCAAAAGTTGCGAAACAAAGCCACTCATATTCCCGTTTTTCATCATGCTTCTTCCCATAGATATGAGATAGGTGAGCGGTATCATGTAAGAAACGAATCGAACATAGGAAGGAAAGTTTTCAACCGGGTTGACCATACCTGAGAGAATTCCAAAAAAGAACTGGGCGGTGGAATTTATGCTTCTGATTCTCTTTTTCCACAGTGACAGCGCCGCAAAAAATATCGAAAAGAATGTTATGTACACGCCGCTCACCACCAGCAAAAGTAAAGATGAATTTCAAGATTTATACCGCATAGGGCAAGGAAAAGCAATGTGAAAAACGTTATATGCAGATTCATGAGAAATGTGTCAATGGATTTTGAGAACAAAAAAGCCAAAAGACTGATTGGAGCAAGTACCACAGAAATGAGAGTACCTTCCTCTCTTTCCTCTGTGAACCCATCCCCTACCCCAAAAAAGTATTGATTCAGCCAGTACCAGAGGAGTTCTCCTATCATTACACTCTCTGCAAGCAAGTTTACATCGGCAATTTTGGAAGAAAACGCATAGGGTCCTATGATAAAAAAGGGAGTCAAGGCCATATTAACCCAAACGAATCTGTATTTAAGCCTTATTTTCATTTCCTTCATGACCAGATAAAGCATCTTCCTCATCTGCATCCCGTCCCTTGATGAGATTCTCAAACACCTCGTATATTTCACCTTTTTTGTTATTTATGTCTCCGTATCTCACTTCCATCTGAATCCGTCCATCTTTGAGAAGGGCAACCCCTGCATCTTCAGGGAGTGCGTGGAGTACGTGACTCACCATGAGAACGGTCAGCCCCTTTCTGTTCAGTTCACTCAGGTAATCCACCATTTCGCGTATTGAAGACGGATCCAGACCATTGAGTATCTCGTCGAGAAACAGAATTTGCGGCTCATAGATCAGTGCCTTGCAGACCATCAACTTTTTTCTCATTCCCGTTGAGAATTCCTCAACAGGTTTGTCTCTGTATTCGAGCAAACCGAACCTTTCGAGGAGTTCCTCCATCCTTTTTCTTCTGACCTTCTTTGGAACACCGTGTATTCCTCCAAATACATCGAGGTTTTCCCAGGCAGTGAGCTTCCAGTACAGGCTTCTTTCGTTTGCAAGCGCAACTCCTATTCTTGCAGAAAGTTTCTTTTCACGTCAATGCCGAGAACTTTACTTCCCCTTCATCGGGAAGCAAAAGCCCTATCATGATTTTCAGCAGGGTGCTCTTTCCTGATCCGTTTTCACCGGCAATGATCTTGAAGTCACCTTCCTCCATGTGGAAATCAACACCGTCAGGTACCCGAAGTTTTCCAAAGGATTTCTTGACGTTTGTCACTTCTACAACCCTTCTCATATCAGTTTCATCCTTTTGTTTAATTCCTGTTTTACAGGGCTTTTGTTGAGCTGAAAAAGGTGGAAACACTTGTTCCTTTCTAATTTTGTTTCATAAAAATCATTGCACGCGTATCCTAAGGCAAACTGCATTATGGGTGATTACCATCGCTCTCGATAGTCATTAATTTGAGAACGTATTTTCTCAGTTGTCGCGCTGGGTTTTGATAGAAAGGAATGGATGTCCGAGACGATTTCTGAACTTAAGTGCTTCCTTGAGTTTGTAAATTCTGAAGATACCTAATAACCTGTATTCTGGCGTTATCTTTAATTCATCTAATCATACCTTCCTATGGTATGAACGCAAGAATACATATAGCAAATTTGTTCCTTCCAATATATTAAACTACGTATTAGAATACGAGAAGAAAGGTAAAATAAGATTAAGGTAAAATAAGATTGAAGAACAAAAACGTTTGTTGTATTAATTAGGAGGTGTTTCAGTTGGAACAGTTACAAAAAATCATGAAATTGCTTTCCCAGAGAAAAGTTGCAGAAGCAAAGCAGATTGCAGAAAAACTACGTGGTTCTCTTGAAAAAGAAAACGTCTTTGGGATGATACATTACTATGAAGGTAAGTTGGACGAAGCAATTGAACATTTTAAAAAAGCGCTTGAATTTGACCCGATAAACTCTGATGTGCTTTTCAACTACGGAAAAGCCCTGTTTGTCAAAAAAGATTACAAAGAATCGTGGCGTTATCTTTTGAGAATTCACAGTAAAGATTGGGCAGTATATGACTTGCTTGGTGACACGCAACTTGCTCAAGGTAATATTCCAATGGCGCTTTATTACTACAGAAAAGCATCAGAAATTTCATCTGTAGAAGAGATGAAGAAAAAATACCTTGAGATTAAAAGGCAATACCACAAAGATATAAATATTGCTATACTATGCCTTCCTGGATTAGACAGTTTTATCCATGACATAGCAGATATACTTGGAGAGGTTTACAACATCAAACTTGTGGTATCAACGAATTGGGATGAAATTGTTCAAGCATATGGATGGGCGGATATAGTATGGCTCGAATGGGCGAATGAACTAGCGGTTGAAGTGACTAACAAGTTGGAAAAGAAAGGAAAGAAAATAGTTTGTAGGTTGCATAGGTATGAAGCTTTATCAAACACATTTCTTTCGAGAATTAATTGGGACAAGATAGACAAGCTAATATTAGTGGCGGATCATATGAAAAATGAGATAAAGACTTATCATCCCAAAGTTTACGAATTCATCAAAGATAAAATTGTGGTGGTCCTCAATGGTCTGAACTTAGATAAATTTAGATATAGACCGAGGAACAAAGGATACAACTTGGCAGTTGTAGCACATATAAACTATAGGAAAGAGCCGGCTATTTGGCTCCAAGTCATAGGATATTTGAAACAAATCGATAACAGGTATAATCTCTCTGTAGCTGGTGATTTCCAAGACTTGAACTATTATTCATACTTCAATTACTTCATTAAAGAAGCAGGATTAGAAAGGAATGTTAAGCTCCTAGGATGGGTTGACAATGTCGAGCAATTTCTAGAAGACAAAAATTACGTACTCTCGACGAGTATACATGAAAGCTTTGGATACAATATAGCTGAAGCAATGGCTATGGG
>NZ_JAGGZH010000134.1 GCF_021162145.1 Thermotoga sp. | reverse complement strand
TGGTGGGGATTTTTAGCGAATGTATTCAGTGCTGCTATGGATCAAATCGATAAAACGTACTACGAAATTGCTCATCTTGAGGGAGCCAATAGATGGCAGGTATTTAAATATGTTACATTCCCTATGATTCTTCCAACTTTCATCTTTATGGAAATAATGACAGTAGTCTGGTCTTTCCTGGTATTCGATTACATTTTCATCACAACTCAAGGAGGTCCTGGAAGAGCTTCAGAGGTTTTGGCTACTCTCACTTACAAAACTGCCTTCTTTTATTTGAAATTCGGAAAAGGAAGCGCAATTGCCACAACAATGATTATGTTTGCTTCTGTTCCAATAGCGATTTACCTCTGGCTTGTTAGTAGGCGAGGTGGAAGAGTATGAGAAGAAGGAATGTTATTAGCTGGATAGTCCTTATTGCACTTGCGTTTTTTGCAGTGCTTCCATTGTATTTACTCTTTTTAAATTCTTTCAAAACAAGGGGAGAAATTTTTTCCAGCCCATTTCGTATTCCAAAGGATTTTTCCTTTTCCAACTATGTAAATGCATGGAAATACGCTGATCTTGGACGAGGTCTACTGAACAGCTTTATGTTAGCCAGTTTGTCAGCAGTTCTTACAATGCTTATAGGAGGATTGGCAGCATATGCTCTTGCTCGAAGGGTACGGGGCAGTTCATATGTGATCACCTTTTTGATGTTTTGTAACACTCTTCCCTTGTTTATAATGCTTATACCCCTGTTTGTGTGGTTTCAGCGGTTGGGGCTTACCAATCTTATAGGGGTAGTTATTGTAACCGTAGGGTTATCTCTTCCTTTTTCTATATTACTGCTCAGATCTTTTCTTGTGGCAATTCCTAAGGAAATAGAAGAAGCAGCTTTAATAGATGGAGCAAATAAATGGCAGATATTTTGGAAAATAATCCTGCCTGTTGCAAGATCAGGTTTCTTAACAGTAGGATTGCTGAATTTTGCTGGAGGATGGAACGCTTTTACAATACCATTGACCTTTCTTTCTGCTAATCCAGACCAACAAACAGCTATAGTAAAAATATATACTCTGAGCGGCCAATATACTGCCCCTTGGGGACAAATCTTTGCCGCTATTGTTATTGTTTCGTTACCGATGATTGCCATATTCTTGATATTCCAGAGATATTTCATACAGGGTCTCATTGGTGGGGCTTTCAAGTATTAAAATTTATTTTGGAGGTGATATAAGATGCTGTTTGAAGATCCCAGAACTCTGGTGAAAGATGAGATAAAACAACTCGAGGAGGAGGGATATGACGTTTCTGAAGTATCAGATTCTTTCAACTGGTATTTAATAATGAACAGACACTTTGATATCAACGATGCAAGATACTTTTTCTATGAAATACTGAAAGATCTTCCTAAAAGAGAAGAATTCAACTATAACGAGCCTTCTGAATGGGAAGAAATTGTTTCTGAAAGTTCCTTTGAGAGTTATGAGGCACCAAAACTCTCAGAAAAAGAATTGCTCGATAGAATCTATGGTGGTTTGCTGGGAAGAGCCGCAGGTTGTATGCTGGGAAAACCTGTTGAGGGATGGAGAAGGGAAAAAATTCTTGAATACTTGGAAAAAGCGGGAGAGGATCATTTAGAGTATTACTTCCCAGCTATTGAAGACGAATCAGAAGAATTCAAGATATATTTCAAAGAAACTTTGAGAGATAATTTGAAAAAAGCAATTAGGGATGATGATCTTGACTATCCAATTATTAACTTGAAAGTATTAGAAAAATACGGTTCAAGTTTCACACCTGAAAACGTTGGACACGTCTGGCTTGAAAATCTACCTTTTGGGCTGGTTTACACTGCTGAACGTGCTGCTTATAGAAACTTAGTCATGGGTTTCAAACCTCCAGAAACAGCGACACATATGAATCCATATAGAGAATGGATAGGAGCCCAGATAAGAGCTGATATTTTTGGTTGGATATCCCCCGGAGATCCGAAGAGAGCAGTGAAGATGGCTTACAATGATGCAAGATTATCTCATGTGAAAAATGGAATATACGGTGAGATGTTCGTGGCAGCTATGCTAGCAAATGCCTATCTATATGATGAACCCAAAAAAATCGTTCTGGAGAGTCTTAAATATATTCCGAAAAACTCCAGACTTCACGAGGCAATTACCTTTGTCCTTAAGCTTCACGAAGAGACATCGGATTGGGAAAAAGCGTGGGAAAAGGTTATGGAAAAGTATGGGAGTTACCATACTGTCCATACCATCAACAACGCTTGCTTTGTTGTCTTAGGACTTTTATATGGCGAAAAAGATTTTGGAAGAAGTATCTGCATAGCTGTTGAAAGTGGTTTAGATACAGATTGCAATGGTGCAACTGTTGGTTCTATCATGGGCGTGATGCTTGGTGCCAGCAAACTGCCCCGGAAATGGATTGATCCTCTGAACAATACTTTAGAATCGCTTGTGCCAGGTTTTCAAACAATATCAATATCCAATTTGGCAGAAAGGGTTGCAAAACTATGCCTAAGGTTTTCACAATAAGGATCCAGGAAAGAAGATAAAAACAGCAGATTAAAAGGGAGGAAGTCAAATTGGCAGCAGTTGTCGGTAGCTCAAACGTAGTTTTTCAGAGTAAAACATTTTACCAAACCTGGAGAAACCCAAAAAGCTCATGAGTTGTATATTTCCCCTGGTGGAAAAGGTGCCAATCAAGCTGTGACAGTTTCAAAACTGAAGGAGTCAGGTTGCCACTTCAGAACTTGCCTGGGAAAAGATGAATATGGAGAAATGCTCTCAAAAAATTTCAAACAACTGGGAATACCTGGTTACTTTTCCTCTGAAAACTTAATGGGCATGGCCTTTATAGAAGCCACAAAAGAAGATCAGAACGGGATAGTGATATTTTTCCGGTGCTAACAGTGATCTCATACCTGAATACATAGACTGGGATGAACTCAAAGGATATCAAATTGTGCTCTTGCAAAATGAGATACCATTCGAAACCACTTTAAGAAAGGTTTGCCGGTGCAGCTGCGGTTATTTCTGTTACAAGACACGGAGCTCAAACTTCCATTCCTATAAGGAAAGAAGTTGAAGATTTTTTGAAGGTGAAAGCATGAGAAAAATAACAATAAGAGACATTGCTCGTGAGGCTGGTGTTTCACCCTCTACTGTTTCCAGAGTGATAAATAACAGTGCCCCTGTGAGCAAGGAACTGAAGGAAAGAGTTCTATCAACCATCAAGAAATTGGGATACAATCCGAATCCTATAGCTCAGAGCTTGAGAAAGGGTTTTACCAATACAATTGGATTTATTATACCGGACATAACTAACCCGTTCTTCTCCCTGATAGTTAAAGGAGCTGAAGAATACCTGAAAAGGAAGAAGATGTTTTTAATTGTGTGTAATTCAAATCATAGCGTTAAAGAGGAAGAAAGATTACTTCAAACGCTCATGGAAAGAAAAACCGATGGGTTGTTGTTCATAGGAGCAGGAAATCGCAATAAAATTATCAGTACTTCTCTTGACAAAATGAAAATAGTTTTTGTGGACAGGGTTTATGAAAAGTGTAAGGCACCTTATGTTGTTAGTAACAACTATAAGGGTATGAAAAACTTAATTGATTATTTAGTGGACACAGGACATAAATCCTTTGTCTTTTTAAATGGAGAGAAAAACACTTATAGCGCCAAGGAACGATTAAGAGGTTTTCTTGATGCTTTGAAAGAACACAAGATAGAAGAATACGAAGTAGTTTTTGGGCAATTCACATACGAAAGCGGATTTGCCCTCGCAAAAGGTTTGAAAAAAATACCTGATGCAATAGTTTGTGGGAACGACTTAATGGCCTATGGAGCAATAGATGCTTTAGAAGAAAGAGGTTATAAGGTACCAGATGACGTTAGTGTTACTGGTTTCGATGACCTTCCTTTTAGCAAACATTATAAACCTTCACTCACAACAGTAAGGCAACCCTTCTACGAGATGGGATACGAAGCGGCGAAAATACTTTACCGATTGATAAATAGCAAGCCAAACATTGAAACTAATGTTGTTCTTGAAACAAAACTGGTAATTAGAGAAACAGCAAAACCAAAAGGAGGGAGAAGATGAAAAAAACGGGTGTATTAAACCCGTAAATTTCCAAGATCATAGCAGAAACAGGCCATACGGATATGTTAACGGTTACGGATCCAGTTTTCCCATTCCCCAGGAGATTAAGAAAGTCGAGCTTTGAAAGAGTATCATATTTTTCCAAACTTCCCACTTTTTTGCCCTACCAGAGGTCCGGAAAAAAATTAAAAAAGGGCTCCATTCGGAGCCCTTTGAATTTATGAGTTTACAACTTCTTATAACAGAACCACCAGTCCAAACACTCGTGTTCTTTAGATTCAAGCCTTTCTCTGGCTTCTTCTATACTTCCTGGAGGAGGAATTATCACGGCGTCTTTCACTATTTCGTTCTCTGGCCAGTTGGCTGGAATCGCCACTTTCCTCTCATCGGAAACCTGGAGGGCCTTTACTGCTCTCAAAATTTCGTCGATGTTCCTCCCTACCTCTGGTGGATAGTAAATGATCGCCCTGATTATTCCGCTGGGATCAACAATAAAGACCGCCCTCACGGTGCCGGTTCCCTTCTTTGGATGTATCAAACCCAGCCTCTTGGATAACTCTCCAAGATCGTCTGCTATGACGGGAAATTCGATCTCAATCCCCAGTTTTTCCTTTATCCACTCAATCCATTTGATGTGTGAGAACACCTGATCGATGCTTAAACCTACGAGTTCCGTGTTCAGTTTTCTGAATTCATCGTACCTTTTCTGGAACGCAAAGAATTCTGTGGTACACACCGGAGTAAAATCACCTGGATGGCTAAAGAGGATGAACCACTTTCCTTTGTAATCATCAGGAAGTACCTTTTTTCCATGAGTCGTCTTCACTTCCACTCTTGGAAATTCTTCACCGAGTAAGGGAATCCTGCCTTCCATTTCCAACACCTCCTGATAAATTTTTAAAATCATTTCAAGTTGTCATCCGAGTATTATGGTAAACTTTTGGTGTTTCTAATCAATTACAAAAATGTATCAAAAGGGAGCGAATATCAGCAGAGAGGGCGAAATAAAAAGTGGGGAGGCCTCCAGAACTTCAGATAGTGTTTTCCAGATTCTCAAGAAATTCTTCGAATTTTTTCAGTCGCTGAAGAACTTGATCTTTCGTTTCAAACTTCTCGTCGCTTAAAAGATTCACGCTCCAGTCTTCCAGTATTATCTTCCATTGTTCATCGATGGCCGTGTTGTACGCATTTTCAAGACTCTTTAAAAAGTGCTCCGCGTCGTTCAAGAGAAGTCTGTAGTGTGCCAGAAACCTCACGTACCTTTCGAAAACGAGAACTTCTTTGAGATCGATGAGATCGTTGTAGATCTTTGAAAGTACCTCGTTGATCTTGGAAGATTCCAGATTTCTCTGTTTCATGTAGTCTTCAAAATCGTTCAATCGTTTGAGAAGGAGATCTCTCCATGGATTCAGTTTGTACGTGTAATTCTTCTCGGTTATGAGTTTGTTCATCTCCTGGACGTTGATGGAGAGCCAGTTCAGATATTTGAAGTCTTCAAAAAGACCTTTGAAGAGTTCTTCGAAACGACTTGAATATTCTTCCCCGAAGTCATTAGCGAGGTATTCCTTCAGACTGTTCAGCGTGTTCTCAACTCTTTTTTCAGCCTCTTTCTCGTACCTTGAGAGTGATTCCTTTGTTCTTCTGTAACTTTCCTCGTAGAGTTTCAAGACTTCCTCAAAGGCAAAGAGAGCTTCCTGCTGGTTCTTCAAGGTAATATACTCGAACGGCATCGCGTGGAGAAAATCGAATACACCATCCGGTACTCCCCAGACACCAACCCTGTTCATGTTCTCAACAGCCCAGATCTCCTTCTCGGCAAGGTAAAACAGAAACTCCCTGTTCTTCTGGACGGTCAGAGGCTGTGCCTCAGCCGCTTTAGTAGCGAAGTACCTGTAAATATCCTGCCCTGCAACCGCCTTTCTGAGATCGTAATGCTTCCAGTCAGGGAATCTGTTCCACGCACCGGGGAGATTGTGGATGGTGATCTTGACGTATTTCACAAACTTATCGAAATACTCAGACGTCCTCTCAGCGAACGCCTTCTTCATCAGATCGTTCTGAGAATTGTTGAGCAGAACCTTCATAATCTGATGGAGCCCCACGTACCTTGTGGCAAGTCCTTTGTAGGTGTTTCTCTCGTTGAAGGACTTCAAGGAGGAAAGATAGAGTGAAACCGAGTCCAGAAGAGCCTGAGCGGTGAGCAGGTTGTCCGTTCCAAAAGTGTTGAGCGTGGAAAGAGATTGATTTTTCAGAAATTCCAAATCGGTCTTCTTGGCGTCCGGAAGTATCACCCTTTGGTACTCATCGAGGTCCTGACCGAAAAATTTTTCGTAGTCCTCTTTCGTCTTCAACAGATTTTTCAGCTCGTTCACCCTGAACTCGCTCGCCGCGAGGACTGCAAGATAAAAATAGGACCTCCCGTACGCCTTGTTCGTCTCAACGGATTTGAGGAAGTACTCTTTTGCCTTCCTGTACAGCTTCACTCTCTGATCCAAGAGCTGCTTTCTGTACGACAACACCTTCTGCAGAGTATCCTGTAGCTTTTGCTTTTCCTTCTGAATGGTTTCGAGCCTCAACTTTTCCAGCTCCAGGTCGGATGGTTTCACAGGAAGATTTTGCTTCATCACAAATCGCTTGAACTCGTTGGGTTTCAGATAGCTGTACCTTCCTGTTAGTGAGTTCAATTCTTCGAGGGCATCTTTTAACTGCCGTTCGTAGGAGTTCAACTTGGAAATATCCTCCTCAACCTTTCTTATAGACAGGTAGGCGGCGTTCCCCTGCTTGAAGTACACTTCCGATATGAAATAGTTCCACTTCAGATAAGTGGAAGCGCCCCCCACCAGAAGAACTATCGATCCAAGCAGCACAACAAGGGGTCTTCTGATCTCTTTTTCCATTCCCCTGTAGAAATAAACGCCAACCGCTGCAGAAGAAACCGCCATCGCAAGAAACCCGTTCGGAAGAAGATGTGCCGGAAAGCTGAAGGCACTGTGCATCATGAAGGTGAGAAAAGAACTGGAAAGAGCAAGAAAGAGCAGAAGATCGTCCCTTGTGGTAACTTTCTTCAGTATCTTGAAGAACAGAGCACCAAGAGACAGAGCGAGAAAGATAATGGAAGCAAAACCGACGATTCCCATCTCCCCCAGAACCTGGAGGTAGTCGTTGTGGGTTCTCTTGAAGTTGTTCCAGCCATATATCAATGTTGGATGATCTTCCATCACGTCTCCCATGTAGTTTATCGTGAAAAGCTGGTACGTTCCGATTCCCGTACCCAGTATCCTGTGCTCCTTCCACTGGTACACCGACGAAAGCCATGAGAGAAGTCGCTCATGCCAAGAACTCACCTGTGCCACCGCCTGTATTCTCTCCGCAGGAGATACTCTTCCATATCCGTTCAGCGGTGTGGGGATGTTGTAAAGCACGATCAGAATAGATGCGGCAATCATCACAAAGATGGTGAGAGTTCTGCTCATTTCGGAAACCTCTTTGTCCACCTTTTCCGTTGCTTTCTTTCTTCTGAACACCTGGTAAAAGGTGAGAAAAATGCCTAGAGATATGATGTTCGCAACGTACAAAGATCGTGTCTGACCAACCAGTATCCCGGAGATCGTGAGAAGGGCCGAGACGGAGGCTATCACCTTCACGACAGAAGCTTCTTTCTTCTTGAATTTTGTAGATGCTATGAGATAGAGGGCAAGTGGCAGGTTCAAAGAGAGGTAATTTGAAACGAAATTCACATTTCCTATGGTTGCTTTCACACTCGCTCTCGAGAAGGGATTGCCTATTCTTCCCAGAAATATATCGATACCGCCGTAGAAATTCAAAAGGGCATCGAAGGCAACAAAACCTGCTAGAGCCACACTGACCGTCAGGAATCTTTTTATCCTATCTTTGCTGTCGAAGAAGTTGGAGATGAAAATCGAGGTGAAAAACGTAAGAAGGACGTAAATTGCTATATCAAAGGAGTACCTGAAATACACAGGATTGTACCTGTACACGTTCACAGTTGAAATGAGAGCGGAGATCGCGAAAGAAAAGAAAGCTGCATGTGCCAGGTTGAACTTGATTGTCAACTTTTCTCTTTTCAGAGTCTTCATCAGTACCATGAGGGACATAAAAGTCAAGAATGTTGTAATGATGGCGTACTTTGGAACACTGAACTCGTAGGTCAGCTTCCTGGACGAGAAAAGTGTCACAACGACGTACATTATGTAGAACGCTATTTCCATGTACTTTCCCTCCCAATCAGTCGTAATCGAACAACTTCAAGCTTTTTATGAGAAGGTAAGAAAAGATGCCAGCCACGGCAAGAGACAAAACACCTGTGAACGTGTTGCCCATTGCGCCAAAACTGAACCCACAGAACAGAGAATGTATCAGGCACATGATGAACAACGACCTTCTAACTCCCAATCTTCGTGAGAGTTTGTCGTACATATGGTCCCTGTCTCCAGAAAAAATCGACTTTTTATTCTTAAACCGTCGTATCACACTCGCTGAAAAATCGAGCAGAAAGGTCCAGAGGGGAAATACTAACGGAACAAGCGAACTGAACGAAACAACACGGCTCTGAGAAACGGCCATTGTAGAAAGTAAAACGGCGAAAAGATAACTTCCGGCGTCGCCCATGAAGATCCTTGCTGGAGGAAAGTTGAAGACAAGATAACCCAGCGAAGTTCCCAAGAGCGCCAGCGAGAGATCCTGAAAGAAAGATCCCTTGACCAGAAAGAAGAAAAAGAGTGAAGAGATGGCTACCAGACTTCCACAAAGACCGTCCATTCCATCCATCATGTTCACGGCATTCACGAGGATCACAACGAAAAGAACCCAGAGGATCGAGTACCAGATGCTGTAGAATCCTACGAACTTCCAGACCAGAATCAAAGAGATCCCGAACTCCATCATCAATCTGAAGAAGGGAGACAGTGAGAACAGATCATCCAACAGCCCGAGAGTGAGTGCCAGAGATGAAGTTAAAAGAACAGCTGTATCGCTCCATAAAAACGGTAGGACACCAGCAAATATACCAAGCCCTCCAAGATAGGGAATCTCCCTACCGTGGGGCTTCAATAACCCATCGGGTTTATCCACAATGTTGAGCTTTTTGGCGAGTCTTCCGAAGAACCAAACCCCCAGCACACCTAGAAGAAAACCCAGAAAGAAAGGCATCTCTTCACCTCAGTTTTGTGGTAACAAGCCTTTTCCTTTCGACAACAACATACTCAAAATCGAATCTCTTCAGCCTGGACATGACCTCGGCTATCCCCCGACCTATGTGCTGCACTTCGTGGGCATCCGAGCCAATGGTTACGAGCCTCCCACCGAGATCCCAGTACATCTCCAGTATCCAGTAGTCAGGATTGGGTTTCCCATGCTTGAAGAGTCCTGCCGTGTTCACCTCGAGGACCTTCTCGTTGGCCACAAGGAACTTCAAGACCCTCTCTATCAGATCTTTGTTCGCCTCGAAATCGGCATTTGTGTACCTTGCGGGATAATCGAGATGAGCGAGGGTGTGAAATTTCACTCTTTCCATGACGTAAAGCGTTCTTTCGAGATAGTTCTTCGCCAGCTCATCTGGTGGGAGGTTTTCATCGTACTTGTGAACGCCGAGGAGGAGGTAATCAAATCCCTCGGGAAAACTCACTTCTCCCATCCCATCCCAGCTTATTTCAGCCCCCCTTGGAAGATCATACTTGTCCATGGTGAGAAAATATTCTTCCACGTCGAATTCATGAACGAGCTTACCATCTTCGTACTCGTAGTGGTCTGTGATACAAAAGTGATCTATTCCAAGCCTTTGTGTTTGAGCGATGATGTCTTCTACTTCCGCCTTTCCATCGTACGAAAACACGGAATGAAGGTGCATATCTATCATTGCAATCCCTCCAAGACTTTTTTCAGGTAGACGAAAATCGGATGAGGCGCTCCCACCTTGCTCTTGTACTCTGGATGATATTGGACACCGATGAAAAAGGGATGATCCTCTATTTCCACAGCCTCGATAAATTCGGACTTCGCAGAGACAACGAGCTTGTATCCTTCTTCACCGGGTTTTTTGAAGAGCTCTGGGAAGGCTTCCTCGTTCGCTTCGTACCTGTGTCTGTGTCTCTCGTAGACCTCCTCTGCTCCACCGTATATTTCATAGAGTTTCGTGTTCGGGAATACTCTCACTTTCTGGACCCCGAGCCTCATCGTACCACCGAGTTTCAATATCTTCTTCTGTTCTTCCATGAGAGATCTACCACAGGGCATGGTGTTTTCGGATCGAACTCGGTGGAATTCGCTTCCCTGTACCCGAGCACGTTCCTTGCGAATTCAATGATCATGAGCTGCATACCGAGGCATATGCCGAGGATGGGCTTTTTGTTTTCCCTGGCGTACTTTATGGCCTTTATCTTCCCTTCGATCCCCCTCCTTCCAAAACCTCCTGGAATGATGAGGGCATCGTACTCTCCTAACACCTTTGCCACTTCTTCTTCACTCATCTCCTCCAGCATCTGACTGTCCAGCACGGTTGGTTTCTCCACACCCGTCAGGAACACAGATTCTATGATACTCTTGTACGCATCATCCGTTCCGAGATATTTCCCCACCAGCGCTATCCTGTAGGGTTTGAATGCCTTAGGATAGAACCAGTTGAATCCCGTGTTCCTCAGGTTGATCTTCAACTTGTAGGAGATCTTCTCGTGCAATCCCATGTCTCTCAATATCTCCGGGACTTCGTAGACGTTCTTCGTGTCAGGGAGGTTTATCACGAAGTCTCTGGGAACACCTGAGAAGAGTGCCACTTTGTTCATACTCGGAACATCGAGTGGGAACTCACTCCTCACGATGATCATATCAGGTGTGATGCCGATCCTCCTGAGAAGCTGAACCGACTGCTGTGTTGGTTTGGTTTTGAACTCGTTCGTCGTTCGAAGGTAGGGAACGTACGTGACGTGAGCGAAAAGGAAGTTTTCCCTTCCTTCTTCCATTTGGAGCTCCCTGACCGCTTCCAGAAAGACTTCACCTTCAATATCACCAACGGTGCCTCCAATCTCAACAACGAGAAGCTCTGCATCGAGAGACCTTATTCTGTCTTTTATCTCCTCCGTGAGGTGCGGAACGATCTGCACGGTGTTTCCAAGGTACTTTCCCTGCCTTTCCTTTTCTATGACTCGAAGGTAGACCTGACCCGCCGTCATATTATTGTGGCGAGTCATGTCCCTTCCTAGAAAACGCTCGTAGTGGCCAAGGTCCAAATCTGCCTCGTAACCATCTTCCGTGACGAAAACTTCTCCATGCTGGTTTGGGTTCATAGTCCCCGCGTCCACGTTCAGGTACGGATCGATTTTCAGCACATTCACATCGACCCCGCATTCTTTCATGAGTCTTGCCAGAGAAGCAGAGAATATGCCCTTTCCTATACCACTGAGCACTCCACCGGTCACGATCACGTATTTCTTCATCCCATTCCCTCCTTCTTCAAAATATGTTATCACCTGGCAGGTAAATTTCTTGTTTCTTTCTCATGATCGAGGTCAGAGATTGAAACGTCTCACGGGATTATGATATAATCATGCCAGATTTTTTGTCGGGAGGTGGTATTTTGAGGCGAGTAGTCATAACGGGAATGGGTGTCGTAAGCCCCTTTGGTGTTGGGAAAGAAAGGAATCTGATAGGTCTTAGAGAAACTAAAGTAATGATAGATCGAATATCTTCTTTTGATGCCTCTAATTTGCCTGTCCAGATCGCAGCAGAGGTCAAAGATTTCAAACCAGAAGAGTACATAAATCCAAAACTGGTGAAAAGAACGGATCGATTTGTTCACTTTGCACTCGTCAGCACAAAGGAGGCAGTGGAAGAAGCGGGAATAGATTTCGAACGGTTCGCTGACAAAGCAGCGACGATCATAGGATCCGGGATGGGAGGATTTTTGACGCTGGACAGTGAGAACAACAAATTCCTCTCCAAGGGTCCAAGCAGGGTGAGTCCGTTTTTGATTCCAATGATTCTCATCGACATGGCGTCTGGTATTGTCGCGATGGAGTATGGTCTGAAGGGTCCGAACTTCTCCTCTGTGAGTGCTTGTGCTTCTTCTCTGCATGCAGTGGCACTTGGCACCCTCCTGATAAGACATGGATACGCGGATGTGGCCATTGTCGGAGGAACAGAAGCAACAGTAGCACCCCTTCCAATTACCGGATTTGCAAACATGAGAGCGCTTTCAAGAAGAAACAACGATCCCAAACGTGCTTCCCGCCCGTTCGACAAAGATAGAGACGGTTTCGTCATGGGAGAAGGCGGTGCGGTCCTCATACTCGAGGCCGAAGAAGTTGCAAAGTCGAGAGGAGCAAAAATTGTGGCGGAGATAAAAGGTGTCGGTATGACGGACGACGCGTACCATTTCAGCGCTCCGGATCCAGAAGGCAGGGGAGCGGCAAAAGCAATGAAACTGGCATTGAAAGAGTCTGGCCTTTCTGAGAGAGACATTGATTACGTGAGTTGCCATGCCACGAGCACACCCGCCGGCGATGAGGCAGAACTCAAGGCGATAAAGGAAGTACTGGGGGAACATGCAAAGAACGTAGCCATAAACTCTTCGAAGGCTCTGA
>NZ_JAGGZH010000133.1 GCF_021162145.1 Thermotoga sp. | reverse complement strand
TCTCACCTCCCATATATGTATTTTACATATATCAGATGAAAAGTCAAGCCCCCTCGGAGGAGAATTCACTTCCCACCAGAAACTTTCTCCCAAAGCTCCTTGATTTTCTCATGATGGTTTTTGAATACCTCGATCAACTTGGGATGAAACTGGGCCGGACTGGTCTTTCTGTCCCCTTCAAGGATAATTCTGACAGCTTCCTCGTGGGTCAATGCCCTTTTGTAAGGTCTTTCCGATCGGAGAGCATCATAGACATCTGCCAATTTGACGATCTGAGCTTCTATGGGTATCTTGTCGTTCTTCAGGCCAAATGGGTATCCAGTTCCGTCGTAGTTTTCATGATGGTACATGGCAATGTTCTTTGCCACTTCCAGTTCTTTGTTGCCGGAGAGCAACTCTCCTCCCCAGATGGTGTGTTTTTTCATGATCTCCCATTCTTCTGGAGTGAGCTTTCCCCTCTTGTTCAGTATCTCTTTTGGAACCTTTATCTTTCCTATATCGTGAAGAGGGGAGTAGATGTAAATCCGATGAATGAGCTCGTGCGGTAATTTCATCTTTTCTGCAAGAAATCTAGATATTTCTTGGACCCTTCTGACGTGGCTTCCTGTCGGTTCGTCAAAACCTTCCACGATGTCTGCCAGTTTGTGAGCGAGGAACTCGTACGCTTCAGAAAGGGCTCTACTCTTTTCTTCTATCTCTTGGTAAGATTCCTCCAGCTCTTTGTAAGACGCCTCCAACTCCTCGCGTTGGGATTCTATGATGGTGATCATGTCAGCAACTTTGTCCACGATCTGATTGATTTCAAGAACATTCGAAGATATTCCTGTTATATCGAAAACCCTAGATCGAAGGTATTCTTTTGCCACGCGAGAGAATTTTTCTAGAGGACTCCTCAGTTCTCTGTCGACCAGGCTTTTTGTTCTTCTGAGAACAACTGCATTCAAAAAGAAAGCCAGTCCCATTATGAACGCGATGTGAAGAAAGGAATTTTCCAAAAGAGAGAAAAGAGAAGTTTGCATCACAAAGATCGTGTTGTTAATTGATCTTTTGAAGAATGCAACTCCAGACGGTATATCAAATTTCGCTCCGTATTCCGATTTCAGATCTTCAGGCTTGAGAAAAACGAAGATCTTTCCGTTTTGAAGAAGAATCTCTCCATCTTCTCTCATTACGTACGCGCCGGAGGGTAAAAGATCTTTCATAGCCTTTTCTGGAACTATGTCGATTCCTAGAACACCAAGGAGGTTTCCGTTTTCGTCAAGGATGGCTCTTGACATAGCGAACGTGACAAAGCCCAAAATCTTGTGAGTGAAGAGTGGTGAAATAACTGCAGAGTAAGGATTCTCAACAGCGGCCCTGTACCAGGGTCTTTCCCTCGGATCGTAATCAGCTGGGAGATTGTAGAATGGAAAGATGAAGTACTCTCCCTCAGGAGTGGCGAAAATAGGGTAAGCGATGTAATCCCCGAAATGTTCATGGATTGATTTCAGAACTTCCAATATAGTTCTTGAGTTTTTGAAATCCTCAGGATGATCTGCCAGAAAATTCAAAGCATCTTCATAATGATCGATTACTCTGTTCCATTCTCTTTCCAGCAGATTCAGTTTCTCCAGTTTCAGGTCCTCTTCAATCTGATATGTTACCAAGAAAACTATGACGGATACGACCACTGATATTATGAAGACAAGGAGGATGTTTTCCCTAATCAGGGAATCTTTCAACAATTCGTACAATCTTTTTGGCATCGTTCCACCTCGTAATATAATACAAGATGATTCATCCAAAGTACCCAGTGGAATTTTAAACTCAGAACTCCCAATAGTTATTTATACTCGGAAAACCAAATCACTCCTTAATTCATAGATATTCACCTTGAGGGCGCGTTTTGATATCGAACACGCTGTAAACATCCTCAGGATGCACTCTGAAAGAAGGTGCAATGGAATCGTTGAAAAATATTTCTACAGAACAGGAGTCAACAAAAAGACGTGTTTTATCAGTTTTTCTCCGTTGGACCTTCACTTCCTTCGTGGATCCTTCCGAAATACCAGAACGTGTTGTACCAACTCTGAGAATGCCCTCCTCTATGGAATACTTTGTCCTCTTCACCAAGCTCACTCTGAAGATTCAGTAAGAGATTCCCTTGAAGCTCGCAGGAGACTTCGTAACAATTCTTGTTTGTTTTTATCTTGTACGTTCCAAGAGCTTCTTACAGAGTCTTCCTCACCCTGAATGATTTTAATTCGACGAGTTCTACCGTTCCATCCCTCTTTTTCCGTAGGATAGAGATCTGTCCGTAGCCAGCTTTGTAACCAGGGCTCGGATGCTCGATCGCCTTTGTATTGGTACTCTCAAAGAAGATACTCCCACATGTCACCAGCTTTTCTCACCTTATGGATCTCGAAAGGCACGTATTTCTTCTTCAGGCGGTTTTGGAATCACCGGATTCCCATTGTACTCCGAAAGTCTATCTCATCATCGTTTTCCGCTATACACTGTTGACAGCTCCTTCACGAAAATTAAGTATACACAAGGAACATTTTCCCGGATTATTCAACAGCACTGCCGGAAAACACTCTATGTGCTGCTTTCTCTGGATAGAGTGCAACTGGAAGATGCCTCCAAAGAACCAGATCATCGCTCACAGCATGTCCCCGGTAAATACTCACCCACCTGGGTTTTCCAAGATTGTACTGGTAAAACATGTGGTATTCCCCCTTCCAGTAGATCAAACCGTTCGGGGCGTTGCATTCGGTCTGAACCAAATTACATTACTTCCTCCCTGATTTGACCTCTTCTACTACCTCATTGACAACCTTCAACACCTCTTCATGAACCAGCCCATTTGAAAAGACAAAATTCTTCGAGAAGATACTCGCTTCTTTTCCAGAAAAATCTGTTATCCTCCCGCCTGCTTCCTTCACAATGATGAAACCGGCTGCTATGTCCCATGGATTTATTCTCCAGGTGACAAGGAAGTCTATCTTTCCCGCCCCAACATAGGCTGCGCTCAGAGCGGCACTTCCCAGGATTCTCACTCTCCTTGTTCTTTTTTCCATCTTCTCGATGAACTTTCCGGTGAAATCAACGTAGCTTCCGGTAGATCCCACACATTTTTCGAGAGATGGATTCTTCGAAACTTTTATTTTCTCACCGTTCAAGTAGGCACCGCCACTGTCTTCGGCGTAAAATGTTTCGTGAAGAGCAGGGGCGTGCACGACTCCCATTTTCACGTCACCTTTTTCAACGTAGGCGATAGAAATGGAAAAATTGGGAAGTCCATGAACGAAGTTGATCGTTCCGTCTATGGGATCTATTATCCAGAGTCTGTCTCCCTTTTCGAATATTCCTTCTTCCGCCAGTACGTTGTCGTGGGGAAAGTGCTCTCTTATCTCCTTCACTATCACCTCTTGAGCTTTCCTGTCGATATTCGTTACGATGTCCTTGAAACCAGTTTTTTCTTCTACCTCATCGATCTTTCCCCAGTGGAGCATAAGGTAGTATCCCACTCTTCTCAAGAGTTTTATGGAAAAATCCAGTCTGTTCAATTCGATCCCTCCCTTAAAAAAACTAACGGCTCCCACAGGGGGAGCCTCTTTGGTGGGTGCGGCAGGACTCGAACCTGCGACCTCTTCCTCGTGAGGGAAGCGCTCTCCCACTGAGCTACGCACCCATCCGTTTATGGATTTTACAACAAAACTTTCCTCATGTCAAAATACCCTTTATGATCATCTCAGTTGCCTCTTCTTCTGTCAAACCTTTTGCCATGAGTGTTTCAAGTTGCCTGGTGTTCACCCTTCCTATAGATGCTTCGTGTGTGAGTTCGGAGGTGTCGTCTTTGACTACGAGGACCGGCAGCGCTCTCACGTCTATTCCATCTCCCTTTGCGATCTCAAGGCACTCTACATGCCCTCTTGTGTGTGGAGCATTTCCATAGACCTCGTTTATCACAGATACCCTTGCCCTCTCAAGTGCAACAACGTTTGTCTTGGCAAGGCCCCTCGCATTTGCTCCGTTCAGTCTGAGGATTTCTCTCACTTCCACATCGTCGTTCCTGATGGCCTTTACCTTCGTATACAACTCACCCACAGCGTCTTCCCCTAAGATGGCATCCATGAAAACCCTCAACGTTCCTATTCTTGTTTTCACGATGGTGAAAGTGTTCCTGTAGAGAGCACCTTTTCCAACTCTGGCGATCGA
>NZ_JAGGZH010000132.1 GCF_021162145.1 Thermotoga sp. | reverse complement strand
TTCTCATCAAAAGAAACTCTCCTGAAGACTTCTTGCGAGGTGTCTGGCATCACAGGTAGTGTCATCAGAGCCACCTTGAAAACAGCTTCAAGTGAGTTGTAAAGCACCGTTCCAAGTCTCTCTAATTTTCCTTCTTTCGCCAGGATCCAGGGTTTTGTGTCGTTGAAGTATTTGTTCGCATCCGCTATGAACTCCCATATTTTATCCAGCGCCTCTGTTAGCCTGTAGGAATCCATGAGATCGCAGTACACATTTTTCGTTTCGAAGAACCTTTCCTTCAACCAACTGTCGAGACCTTCTTCGTTCGATGGAGAAGGAAGTTTGCCGTTGAAGTACTTTTTTATCATCGCCGTGATTCTGTGAAGGAGGTTACCGTAGTCGTTTGCGAGGTCCGAGTTCAGCCTGTGGACAAGTCTCTCCTCTGAGAAATCGCCGTCTTTACCGAACACGATGTCTCTTATCAGGTAGTATCTCACCACGTCGTTCCCGTATCGATTCACAAAAAATCTCGGATCTATCGCGTTTCCGAGGGATTTGCTGATTTTCTGACCGTTCACAGTGAGCCAGCCGTGAGCGAAGACCTTCTTCGGTAGAGGCAGTCCAACAGACATGAGCATGGCAGGCCAGATGATGGAATGGAACCTGTTTATTTCCTTCCCTATCAGGTGTAGATCGGCGGGCCACCATTCGTTGAACATCTCCTCGTTCCAGCCATATCCGATCGCAGAAACATAGTTTATGAGTGCATCCACCCAGACGTATATCACGTGCTTAGGATCGTCCTTCATCGGAACGCCCCACTTGAAGGACGTTCTGGTGATACTGAGATCCTTGAGGCCTCCCTCCAAGATCTTCAGCATCTCGTTCTTTCTAAAATCAGGTTCTACAAAGTCCGGGTGTTTCTCGTAGTGTTTCGAAAGAGCGTCTCTGTACTTCGAAAGCCTGAAGAAGTAATTCTCTTCTTCCACCCACCTGACCGGTCTTTTACACTCAGGACAGAGTCGTTCGCTCCCTTCTTTTATGACCTCATCTTCGTTCCAGAAAGTCTCGCAGGGAACACAGTACCATCCCTTGTACACACCTTTGTACACGTCACCGTTTTCTTTCATCTTCGCAACGAATTCCTGCACAGTTTTCATGTGCATTTCATCCGTGGTGCGAATGAAATGATCGTTGGTGATCTTGAGTTCCTTCCAGAGCTGCTTGAACTTTTCTGCGAGCTCATCACAGAATACCTGAGGATTCTTTCCTGCCTTTTGCGCTGCCTGAAGAACCTTTTGGCCGTGTTCGTCTGTTCCCGTGAGGAAGAACACGTCATATCCCATGAAGCGTTTGTAACGAGCAATGATATCCGCTACAATAGTGGTATAGGCGCTTCCTATGTGTGGCTCCGAGTTCACGTAGTATATCGGGGTGGTGATGTAAAATTTCAAAATGTCACCTCCTAATATGCCTTTTCTATTCAATGATATCACATTCTGGAGGTGAGGTTCGTGAGGACAAACAAGGATAGACTCGTTTGTATATCGGTTGTAGGAGAGGTCTCTCCTGCTAAGATGAGATCACCGTATAGTGTGACGGCGGACGGAGAAGTGAGGGTGATACCCGTTCTCGGGGGGATCACTTACAACGTGAAGGTGGGTGACAGCGCCTACGGATGGGAAGGAGACCACGTGGAGCCAGGTGTCTCCATCATGGCAAGGAAAAAAGAAGAGGAGATACCCCTCATGACACTGTCCTGTATAGGTAACGAAGTGATCGTGATGTCGGGGGACGCGAAGGGAAGCAAAGGAGTGGTGACGGGAAAACACGGTGGTGTGAACCACGTGATCGCTCACTTTGACGATGAAGTCTTGGAAAAACTCATGGTGGGAGACAAAGTTCTAATAAAGGCGTGGGGACAAGGATTGAAGCTTCTTGACTATCCAGATGTAAAGATCATGAACGTGGATCCTGAGCTTTTTGAGAGGCTTGAAATCGTTGAAAAAAATGGGAGGCTGCACGTTCCGGTTGTGGCGAAGATCCCTGCCCACTTCATGGGATCCGGTATTGGTGTGTCAAGCAGTGCCTCAACGGATTACGATATAATGGCCCTGGATCCCCGTGAGGTGGGAGTGGAAGACCTCAGGCTTGGTGATATCGTGGCGATAATGGATCATGACAACTCCTACGGTGTTGGAAAGTACAGAAAGGGTGCGATTTCGATAGGAATCGTGGTGCACTCCGCGTGTGTTTCAGCAGGGCACGGTCCAGGGGTCGTTGTGATCATAACAGCGGATGAGTCAGAGCTGGTTCCCGAAACCACGAGTAGATTCAACATACTGGATCTTCTGTAGGGAGTGATAGAATGCTCCCCCTGTACGACGTTCTACCGAGCAGAAAGAAACCGTATGTAACGACAGTGCTGATCCTGATAAACATCATTGTTTTTATTTACCAGCTCACATTGAACAACAGGGAACTTCTTGCCTTCATGTACAGGTACGGACTCGTCCCTGCCCGGTACACAGTAGAGCAGGTACGAGAAGTGCTGGGGTTTTCTCTTTTTCCGTTCATAAGCCATATGTTCCTCCACGGAGGGTTCTGGCACATCCTTGGAAACATGTGGTTCCTCTGGATCTTTGGAGACAACACAGAAGATGAGATGGGACACGTTGGATACACGTTTTTCTATCTGTCCGCCGGTGTGTTCGCAGCCTTCATTCAGTTCGTGTTCGCTCTTCACTCAACGACACCCATGATTGGGGCCTCTGGAGCCGTTTCTGGAGTCATGGGAGCCTATTTCGTTCTCTTCCCGTACTCCCGGATCGTGACACTCTTTCCTTTCTTTTTCTTCCTGACGTTGGTCGAGATTCCAGCCTTCTATTATCTTCTGATCTGGTTCTTTATACAGGTGATGAACAGTCTCGTCGGTTCTTACGGTGTTGCGTGGTGGGCGCACATAGGAGGATTTGTCTACGGGATGCTGTGGGGGTATATTTTAAGGGTGAGAAGATTCCGCAGGTATGGATATTGACGGTGGAGGAGTTAAAACATGCCGAGAGGAAAGAGCAAGTACATTGTCGTCTTTGGATGTGGAAGGCTTGGTGCATCGATAGCGAATCTGGCATCGTCTTTGGGACACAGCGTCGTTGTTGTAGACAAGAACGAGTACGCGTTTCACAGGTTGAACTCGGAGTTCTCAGGATTCACGATAGTTGGAGACGCCGCAGAGTTCGAAACTCTCAGAGAAAGCGGTATGGAGAAAGCAGACATGGTTTTCGCGTTCACAAACGACGATAGCACGAACTTCTTCATCGCCATGAACGCTCGTCACATGTTCAACGTGAAAAGCGTGATCGCAAGGGTTTACGATCCCGAGAAGATAAGAATCTTTGAAGAGCACGGTATAGATACGATATGCCCCGCTATTCTGATGATGGAGAAAGTGAAGGGATACGTTCTGGGGAGTGAGCAGGGTTGAAGGTGATCATAATAGGCGGTGAAACGACGGCATACTATCTGGCACGTTCCATGACATCCCGGAAATACGGTGTGGTACTGATAAACAAAGACAGAGAGCTCTGTGAAGAGTTCGCCAAAAAGTTGAGGGCAACGGTGATACATGGGGACGGAAGCCAGAAGGAGGTGCTCAGAGACGCAGAACCTTCGAAAAACGACGTGGTGGTAATCCTGACCCCGAGGGATGAGGTAAACCTCTTCATAGCTCAGCTGGCGATGAAGGAGTTTGGTGTAAGACGGGTAGTGAGCCTGGTGAACGATCCTGGGAACATAGAGATCTTCAAAAAGATGGGCATCACAACCGTTCTGAACCTCACCACCTTGATAACGAACACGGTGGAGGCTCTGATCTTTCCCGAGGAGTTTTCCAGTATTATCCCGCTGGAACAAGGAATTGAGTTCTTGAACGTGACAGTGGAGGAGGAAAACCCGGCTGCAGGGAAGAAGTTGAAAGACCTGAATCTGCCCAGGGGTAGCATCGTAGCAGCCATTGTTCGAGGAGGAGTCCTCGTGGTTCCCAGGGGAGACACGGAGATTCTTCCTGGTGATAGACTGTATGTGATCACAAACACAGAAACCAAAGAAAAAGTAGAAGAAGTGCTGCTTGGAAGGTGACCGAGATTGGAAGATGTACTGACGAGCACAAAGCACAGGTTAAAGGTGATCTTCTGGTACATGGGTCAGCTTCTCGTGTGGTTTCCTATTATTCTGCTCTCGCCGGTGATTTTCGTATTTTTCTACCCTAACGAGTGGCACTACATAGCTTCGTTCCTTGTACCGTCTGGTGTTTCTTTTGCCCTGGGAATGATTCTCAAAAAGGTTTCCAGGTTGAAAGAAACACACGTGGTAGGATACCAGGAAGG
>NZ_JAGGZH010000131.1 GCF_021162145.1 Thermotoga sp. | reverse complement strand
TCGTTCTTGGATCCGGTTTCAGCTTGTTTACAGAAGCCGTGGAGAATCGTACTACTATAGATTATAAAGACATTCCATATTTTCCACAACCAACAGTGGAAGGTCACAGCGGAAGGCTAGTTTTTGGAATTGTGAAAAATCGTCCCGTTGTGGTAATGGCAGGGAGGTTTCACCTCTACGAGGGACACGATCCTTGGACGATTGCTCTTCCCGTTTATGTCGCGAAGTTCCTGGGGGTAAAAGGTGTCATCGTGACGAACGCTGCCGGTGCGATAAACCAAGAGTTTAAACCCGGAGAAGTGATCCTGGTGCGAGACGTAATAAGCTTCATGTTCAGAAATCCTCTGAGAGGGCCAAACGACGAAAGAATTGGTTCTAGATTTCCCGATATGTCATCAGTGGTAGATCCAGAGTGGGTTAGAAAGGTAAAAAAAAGGATCGAATTAAAAGAAGGTGTTTACATAGGAGTATTGGGTCCAAGTTACGAGACACCGGCTGAAATAAGAGTTTTTGAGAAACTTGGGGCCGATCTTGTTGGAATGTCCACGGTTCCGGAGTTGATAGCGGCCAAACATTGCGGATTGAAAGTGATCGTGTTTTCCTGCGTAACCAACATGGCATCAGGCATCAGCCACGGAAGACTCTCACACGAAGAAGTGGTGAAAACAACAAAAATGGCACAGGGAAGAATAGAAAAAGTGCTGAAGACAGCGGTGGAGGTGTTTTGAGTGAGGGAAATAGTCGATGCGATATCATGGTACAACAGGATCCTCGTCGTAGGACACATCATGCCCGATGGTGATTGCGTGAGTTCCGTTCTCAGTCTGACGCTGGGACTAGAGAAGATAGGTAAAGAAGCAAAAGCCGTTATAGATTACAAAATTCCTTACGTGTTCGAAAATTTTCCGCACATTGAAAGAATTGAACAGAGCACTGATTTTGAACCTGATTTTGTGATGGTGGTGGATGCCTCGTCTCCAGACAGAATAGGGAAGTTTCAAAGTCTCCTGAAAGAAATACCATCGGCCGTGATAGATCACCATTCAACGAACGTTTTCTTCGGAAGGTGGAACTGGGTGGATCCAACGTTTGCCGCCACGGCACAGATGATCTTCAGATTGAACAAAGAGCTCGGTGTTGAGTACGATTCTGTTCTCGCTACCCTGAACTACCTCGGGATAGCAACGGACACAGGCTTCTTCAGACACTCCAACACGGACGCCAGAGTTTTTGAAGACGCCTACGAACTAGTGAAGATGGGGGCAGACGCACACTTTGTTGCAAAAGAGATTCTGGAAAACAAAAGATTCGAACAGTTCAAACTCTTCGCTGAGGTTCTGGAAAGACTTCAGCTTTTAGAAAACGGAAAAATCGCTTACTCTTACATCGACTACGATACGTATCTAAGACACAACTGTACTGATGAAGACAGTTCAGGATTTGTAGGTGAACTTCGCTCTATAAAGGGTGTGGAAGTTGCCGTCTTGTTCATGGAGTTTCCACGGGGTAAAATACACGTTAGCATGAGATCGAAGGACTGGTTCAATGTGAACGAAGTGGCCTTCGAATTGGGGGGAGGAGGGCATCCCAGAGCGGCCGGTGTGACATTCGAAGAAGAAAAGATTGAAAACATCATACCGAAGGTGGTGGATCTTCTTCTGAAAAGGTTTGAAGAAGGTGTAAACCGTGAAGGTGAAAGGACTGCTCAGAGAGACGTACTGGGGGGATGAATTTCTCATAGAGGAAGACGGTGAAGACAAAGTTTTGAAGATTGTGAAGATCCCTATAGACAGGCATTTTTTCTTCAATGAGTATTCAAAACTGAAAAGACTTCAGATTCCAAATATCCTCATACCTGCAAAGGTCAGAATCTCAGGCGAAAAGTACCTGTTCTTCTATCCTTACTACCAGCACCTCAAGCCACTTGAAAGCCTAAACAAAAAGATTTCAAGACAACTCCTGAAGCTCTTTACGTTTCTTTCGAAGGCAGGAGTGATCGTGCCTGTTCTGGGTCTGGACGATATCCTGCTGGGTGAAGGAGTATTTCTTGTTCCTTCCTTCATCAGCGATCCTCCACAAGGAGCGGGAGGAGTGGTATTTGCCAGAGAAAAAACTCCTCAGGCTACCCGGCAGGTGTGCTATCAGTTTCTGAAACACCACGGGGTGAACCAACTTGATTATGAAAGTGATCTGTCGATTCCTTTGTTCACGGAAGCCAGATTCCCATACATACACAGAGAAGTCGAAGAAAAAATAAAAAGGGATATAGACCACGCTACCAGATTTCCTCTGCTCATCCTGATAACCGGTGAACAGAGGGTTGGAAAGACAAAGATGGCATCGGTTCTAGCAGATGATCTCAGAGAAAAAGGATTCCTCGTGCACCAGACTTTCTCCCTTGTGGACCTGAAAATGTGGTACAACGTTTCTGATGAGCTCGACCTTCTGACCAAGCTAGAAGACGGTCAGGAGAAGGTGATCCTGATCGACGATCTTTCCGATGGTCTGGATCTTTTTCCATTCATGGAGGAACTCTCAACTATCTCCACAAGTACAAAAATCATAGTTCTTGCAACGTCTACAAAAACCTACAACTTTTTCCACAAGATTTACAGGCTCTCTCCGTTCACACTGAAAGAAACTCAAGCTCTTCTGGAAAGATCTCTTGGGAAGATCTCAGACAGCCAGGTGAAGTTGATATACTCCCTCAGCAGGGGCCTTCCTGGATACATGGTGGAAATTCTCAAGGTTTTGAACAGGACAGATCTCAAAAGTAACATTCTCGATGTCTTCAAACCCCTCCTTCAAGCGTTGGATTCACCCGGGATCAGAGATTTGAGCGTCCTGGGTCAGAAGTTCACGGGGATCGAGATACAGGCGCTTCAGGAGATCACTGGTGAGGATTTTTCCGAGGTTATAGAAAAGGCGATAGATTCTGGAATCATAGTAGTGGAGGCGGGACATTACAGATTCACGTTGAAAGAATTCTGGGACTACTATTACAGGAAAGTATCTGACGAAAGAAAAAATCTCCTGCATGAACAGCTCTTCAAAAAACTCCCAGAAGACCTCGCCGTAAAACACGCCCTGTCCATAGAAGATGTGAAAACCCGAGCCATTCAAATTTTGAGGTACGTGAGAAATCACTTCTGGGAGTATGAGAAAACCAAACTGATGATCGAGTACCTGGAAAGGCTGGGAAAATCTCTCGGGAAGACTCACTACTCCATCGAAAGTCTCAAAATGAAGCTTCTTTTCAGAATGGACCCGTTCAGGATCGAAAAAGAGGACTTCAAATCCTCCTGGATTGCGAGGCTCAAAGAACTTGCAGGCAATCCGGAGAGGATCTTTGAAAAAAGTGAGCATCTCTCCTATCGCGATCTTTACAGTCTCGCCATCGTCTCTCGTTCTTACAGGAGGTCCGGAAAAAGGGTTCCTCAGAAACTGCTGAAACTCATCGAGAAAGAGCTCGAAAAAAAGAATTTTTCAACGAAAGAACGTCGTTATCTGAAAGCCGTTCTGCTGTATGAACTGTTCGTTGCGAGTGAAAACCGCGAGCTTCTGAGAAATGCTATGCACATTGCAACCCGAGAAAAGTTCCTGGATGTGGAGGTATCTGGGTATAGGGCCCTTGGTGCTCTATCAAGGACCAGGGCAATGAGCAACTATTACTTCAACCGCTCGCTTGAGATCTCAAAAAAGATAGATCCATCTCTTGCCATTGTTGATGAGAGCAATCTGACATGGAATCTCCTTTACGAAGGAAAAATTTCAGCTTTTCTTACTCAACTGAACCGCCTTAGAAAACAATCGCAGCTCTTTGGAAATGTAACCATTCTCTCTTACACCTATTTTCTGGAGGGACTTTACCATCTTCATAGAAAAGACTATCAAAACGCGGAGAAAATTTTCAAGTTCGAACTCGATTTGGAGGAAAGAAACCACATCGAAAGGCGGGCCCTTCGAGGTCTTGTGATAAACTATCTCTTCGCAGGAGATTTCGAAGGTGCAAGATCTCTCTTGAAAAAAGAAGAGCCGGAGTTCGAAAGGTTCGGTTTTGAATTTTTAAGGGAGATGGTACTCGCCGAGAACGACACCGAGTTTTTGAAGTCGTGGAAAAAAGCAATTGAACAACCCAGGAAGTTTTTTAACGAAGAAATAGCCTACGTCTTTGCAGAAAGACTTGCAAAACTGGATCCAGAGAGCTTCGAGGAATTTGCTCTGGAGCTGGAAAAAGAAAATGTAGAAAATGCCTCCGACCTCACACTGGCACTGGTTTATGAAAGCCTCTACAGATTTTACAATGCGCTGGATCTAAACTTCAGAGCAAAAAGGTTTCTGAAGAAGGCCGTTCTGATCTACAACGCAATAGGATTGAAAGAGGTTTCATTGAAACTGGAAACAAATCTGGGAACTTTCTCCGTAGAAAACAGAATACCACACTACCTTTTCATAAGCTTTATAGAACCAGACAAAGACTTCTCCGAGATGATGGAACTCGTTGCTGCGAAGCTCTCAGAGGTGATACCGTATGAAGTTTTCTCTCTCAAGATAGTGGAAAGACGCACTGGAAAGACGATAGAAGAATTCAACTCCTCTTTCTCAAGTGTTCCTGACGGAAAGGATTTTCTTGAGATATCTCCCTTCAGAGCACTCATGTCCTTCAATCTAGACATGAAACACGATACGATGATCTACATCGATACCAACCTGGAGTGTGATGAAAAATCAGCCTGGGAGCTTGTGGAGACACTCGAATGGTTCGGTCACACCCTTACCGTGGTGCTCAGGGAACGTTTATACAGGGACAGAAGCATAAAAGATCTGCTCACGGGAGTTTTCTCCAGATGGTACTTCATGGAGCGACTCGAAGAAGAGGCGTACAGATCAACCAGGTACAGAATGCCTCTTTCTTTGATAATGTGCGATATAGACGATTTCAAGGGACTCAACGACCAGTTCGGTCACATGAGTGGAGATAGTGTTCTCAGATGGGTGGGAAAGAAACTGCTTTCGCTCCTAAGAAAAAGTGATCTTGTAGGAAGGTACGGAGGGGAGGAATTTGTGATAGCACTTCCTGGAACTTCCTTGGGAGAAGCCAAGCTGGTAGCGGAGAAGCTGAGGAACGCCGTAAAGGACGATCCCGAAAACGTTCACCATATTACCATGAGTTTCGGTGTTGCGGAGTTCACTCCGGGTGAATCGCCGTTTGAAACTATAAAAAGGGCCGATGAGGCCCTCTACATGGCGAAATTTCTCGGAAAAGACAGGGTGATCACAGAGCAAGAACTTTCTCAACGATCTTCTTGAATTCCTCCTCTATCATTGTTCCTCTCTTGTAGACTACAGCGGGTTTTCCTTCATCGGAAAGGATGGCAATCTCCGGATCCATAGGTAGTCTTGCAAGGAGCGGAACGTTGAACTCCTCTGCTAGTTTTTCTGTTTCACCTTTTCCGAAGAGGAAAATCCTTTCACTACACTTTGGACACACAAGGTAAGACATATTTTCCACAACTCCAAGGATCGTTCCGTTCAACCTTTTCACAAAATTCATAGCTCTTCTCACATCGTCTCCCGCTACTTTTTGAGGAGTGGAAACAATTATCACAGCATCGGGCTTTATTATCTGAAAGGTGGAAAGCGCCTCGTCGCCCGTTCCCGGTGGAAGGTCACAGATCAGGTAATCGATTTCTCCCCAATCCACATCCCTTGTGAGCTGCTCTATTGCTTTGTGCTTCAATGGTCCTCTCCAGATCACAGGAGCCCCTTCCTGAAGAATCATAGCAAGAGAGAATACCTTGAGGGACTCTCCGTATCTTGCTGGAACGATCTTTTCTCCCTCGGAAGGAGGAAGAGAAACACCAAGCATCCTTTGAACATTGGGTCCGTGAAGATCGAGGTCCAGAAGACCTACCTGATATCCCTCCGATGCTAGGGCAACGGCGAGATTGACCGCAACGGTTGTCTTCCCGACCCCTCCCTTTCCACTCATGATCGCTATCTTCTTGGTTTTCTCCACCACCGACACCTCACGAAGCGAGAGCTTCTTTGGCGATCTTGACATATTCTTTGAACGCTTCTGGGTCGTTCACAGCAAGTTCAGAGAGCATCTTTCTGTTTATAGAAACGCCCGCCAGTTTCAATCCATAGATGAGCTCGCTGTATTTCAATCCTTCATTCCTAGCGGCTATGTTGATCCTGGTGATCCAGAGTCTCCTCATGTTTCTTTTCTTTATCTTTCTTCCAACGTAGGAGTACCACTTGGACCTTATGTACATCTGCTTTGCGAGCTTGTATCTTCTGCTGAGTGCACCTCTATATCCCTTTGCTTCCTTCAAGAACTTCCTTCTCTTCTTCTTTGCATGGACAGCTCTTTTCACGCGCACGATTCATCCCTCCTCACTTTTTCCCAAGCAGTCTGAGTATCCTATCTTTATCCGCACTCGATACAACGTCTTTCTTCCTCAGAGCCCTCAAGACGCTTCTCCTCTTTTTCCTCGTCTTGTGACTCTTGTACGCATGATTTCTGATAATCTTTCCCTTTCTTGTCAGCCTGAACCTTTTTGCTGCACTCCTGTTTGTTTTCACCTTGGGCATCTTCAGGACCTCCCCTAAGAATTTTTGGGTTTCAGAACCATCCACATGTCTCTTCCTTCCACTTTTGGTGGCTTTTCAACAACTGCGAGGTCTTCGGTATCCTTGATTACCCTATCGAGAATTTCCTTACCTTTGTCCGTGAACATCATCTCCCTACCGATGAACATAACTACCACCCGAACCTTGTGCCCCTCTTCAAGAAATCTTCTGATGTGCCTCACCTTCGTCTGGTAATCATGCTCGTCGATCTTCAGCCGAAACTTCATCTGCTTCATCTGAACGGTTTTCTTCTTGCTTTCTTTTTGTTTCTTGGTGAGCTGGTACTTGTACTTCCCATAATCCATTATCTTGGCAACAGGTGGATCCGCGTTGGGAGCAACGAGAACAAGGTCCAATCCTCTTTCTCTTGCAAGCTCGAGCGCTTTTTTTGTGAGCATGATGCCTATTTGTTTTCCGTTCTCGTCCACTACTCTGACCTTCGGAACTTTTATTTGCTCGTTCCTCAGAAGATCCATGGTTACACCGATATCGATCGCCTCCCCCTTCCACGAAAAATAGCGGGCAAAAGCCCGCTTCCCTTCGAAGCTGAAGTTCTCAGGGATATTCACCCTGGTAGATTTTACCCCAAGGTGGGAAGCCGGGCCGGCCTCCACTTACTTTTAAAAAACCTGGTGGGCCGTGCAGGACTCGAACCTGCAACCCCCTGATTAAGAATCAGGTGCTCTACCTGTTGAGCTAACGGCCCACCTCACACTCTCCTCCTGGTGTGGTGCCCCCGGGAGGAATCGAACCTCCATCTGCGGATTAGGAATCCGCCGTTCTATCCGTTGAACTACGGGGGCCCCCACGGGTGGAGCCGATGGGACTTGAACCCACGACCTCTACCGTGCCATGGTAGCGCTCTCCCAGCTGAGCTACGGCCCCACCTTCCACTTTCATATTATAACACGGCTTGTTTCCCTTGAAAAGACCCTTTTCGGCACACCGAAAAGAATTATAACACGAAGGTGTGAGATGTTCAATCCCCATTTTCAAGCTACTTGACATGACAGGTTACAAAGTGTTATGATTGAGGAGTACCATCTTTCGTTAAGGAGGCATGCGGTATGAGAGGAAAGGTCAAGTGGTTTGATGCCAAGAAAGGTTACGGGTTCATCACAAAAGACGAAGGAGGAGACGTGTTTGTGCACTGGTCAGCTATCGAGATGGAAGGTTTTAAGACACTGAAGGAAGGCCAAGTGGTCGAGTTCGAAATTCAAGAAGGCAAGAAGGGTCCTCAAGCAGCACATGTGAGAGTTGTCGAATAAAGAGACCAATCAGCCCCCATCTGGGGGCTTAAATTTTGCTTTCCTCTTGATTTTTGATCCCATGTATGGTAGTATTTGGCATGTGAGAACATACAGACTGTAGAGAGGTGAGGACTCGGTGAAAAAGGGAATACATCCGGAAATGAAGCTTGTGACAGTCAAGTGCGCGTGTGGTGCAGAGCATACTTTTTACACAACGGCTGACAATGTGAGAATCGACGTGTGTTCAAAGTGTCATCCATTCTACACCTCCGGTGGAAAAGGTGGAGTTCTCATCGTTGACACCGAGGGTAGAGTGGAGAAGTTCAGAAAGAAGTACGGGGACAATTACTGATAGGAATACCACTTTTGTGAGGAGGGTTTTTTGTGAAAGTTGGTGAGTTTGTGAAGGGAAAGATTTCTAAGATCGTGAGGTACGGAGCTTTCGTGGATATTGAAGGGGGGGAAAAAGGTTTTATACACATCTCGAAGATCTCCAAAGACTACGTCAAAAGAATAGAGGATTACTTGAAAGAGGGGCAGGAGATATCCGCGAAGGTGATCGGCAGGGCCAGAAACGGTGGCTGGGAGCTTTCCCTAAAGGACACTCCAGAGGACAAAGAAACCGGTGACAGGAAATCGGAGAGAAAAGATATGGACTTTGAGAGGAAACTCTCTAGATTTTTGAAAGAAAGCAGTCAAAAGTTCTCCGAATACAGAAGAAGACTTGAGAAAAAAGGCAGAAGAAGTTCTTGGTGAAAAAAGCGGGGGAATTCCCCGCTTTGTTCTTTCAATAAAGCCTTTCCGGAAAATCTCCCTCTTCTTTTACAACGATCACTTCTGTTCCCACACCTGCAAAAGCATCTAGTTCTTCTACATCCCTGTTGAACATTCTTATGCACCCATGTGATATCCTCTTTCCTATTTCCCAAGGTTTTGAAGTCCCGTGGATCGCATAGGTAGGGTTCGAAAGTTGGAGATACCTCGTTCCAAGTCCATTCAATGGTGTCCTGGGTGAAATGTACTCCCCAAACCAGTAAAGAGCAGGATCGATCTCTTTTCTCAAGATCCAGTATTTTCCAGG
>NZ_JAGGZH010000130.1 GCF_021162145.1 Thermotoga sp. | reverse complement strand
CCGTATATCTTGTTTTTCGAGTAATTGTCGTATCTTTCAAGAACAATTCTTTCACTATTGAATGAGTGAAGCTTGTATGGACCAGAACCGACAGGATTTTTGTTTTCAAATCTTCTAAGGTTTACCACATCGTAACCCGCTTCTTCTTCAACTTTTGTCCATATATGCTTCGGAAGTATAAAAACTGTCCACAATTGGTTCAAAAGTATCAATCTGTTTGGATTATCAGCTTTCATTTTAAAGTATATTGTCCTGTTGCCTTCAGCCCATACTCTTTCAAGATATTCCCAAACAACCGAGTGTCCTAGAGGATATTTCTTTGCAAGTTCAAAAGTATAAACTACATCGTCTGCTGTTACCGGTTGGCCATCTTGCCAGCAGGCCTCATCGTATAATGTTACCTTCAATGTTAGATCGTCAACCCACTCATAACTTTGAGCAAGCCCTGGTTCAAGTTTACCAGTCAGCAAGTTGAAGAGGAATAATGTTTCATAAATTAAATTCATTCCCTGATGCATTGGCCATGCAGGATTACCGGCGTACGGATTGAAGCTTGTTGGTGGTCCCCATTGATGACCCGCGATGTAAAGTGTTTCACTTCTTGGAAATTGTTCGGCTCCGAAAATGGAGCCAGCAACAATGAGCAAAATTAACAAATTAATTAAGAAAAGTTTCCTCATAAAGACACCTCCTTACTTAATTAATTATTAGGGGAATCCCCCATGTAGCTTTAATTTCATTATTTACTCACGAAACGGAACTCTTGACCTTGTTCCTAACCAAGTATTGAGCTTTCCATACGGAATGAATATTCCTTCATCTGTACTATTTTCAAAGACTTTTTTCGCGAATTTCTCACCTTTCAAATACAACTTTAATCTTGAGAATCGAGAATAAGTCTTGTATTCAGGAAATCATCTTCTTCCTTTGGAGGAAATTTTCCTTCGGAGGAGATTTTAACACATTGTTGCGAAAGATCCAAATGTAATTATTTCTTAAAAATCAAGAATATCGCTGATTATGAGAATTTATTGGCGATTATTGTGAAATCTCCTATATTCCCTTTCGACTACAACAGATTTGAAGCCGATAAGTTGTATAACATCACATTTTCAAAAATTTCATGGTCTGTTTACAGTGGATTTGCAACCGCTCTCGCAAGATTTGAGGAATCCTGCCTCTTTCTTAATCTCTGAAAGTTCCTGAAAACAGTCAGAGAATAAGAAACCCCTTAAATTCAAGATGAAAAAAATTTACATAAGGATAACTCAATTGCTAACCACTCTAAGTAGATAGAAGTTTGAACAAGGTAGATAGTTGTGGTAGAATTTAAAACGAAGAAATATACATCTAGGGAGCCCATTGGGGCTCTCTTTTTGATTCCTAGAGAAGGAGGGATGAACATGCCGGTAAAAGTCTATTTCACCGATATGACAACGAATCCAAACATGAACATGTTTCAGAAACTGGAACTGCTTCTGAAAAAGGTGGAGCTGGAGAAGATCATCGAAAAAGGAAAGTTCGTGGCTGTGAAGTTACACTTCGGTGAGTATGGGAATCTCGCCTTCATCAGACCCCAGTATGTGAAAGTGATCGTCGATCAGATCAAAAAACTCGGTGGGAAACCCTTCCTCACCGATGCGAACACACTCTACACCGGTCACAGATCGAACGCTGTTGATCATCTGATAAATGCCTATTTGAACGGCTTTACATACGAGGTAACAGGCGCTCCCGTGATCATAGCGGACGGTCTGAGAGGAGCCGATGAAGTGAAGGTACGAATCGATGGAAAGTACGTGAAGGAAGCAAAGATAGGTGCCGCAATTGCTTTGGCAGATGTGATAGTCGCCGTCACACACTTCAAAGGACACGAAGCAACGGGATTTGGTGGCACCATAAAGAACGTCGGAATGGGAAGTGCTTCAAGGGCAGGAAAGATGGAACAGCATTCAGATTCCAAGCCATACGTTGTAGAAGAAAAATGTGTCGCTTGCGGAACGTGTGCAAAATTCTGTCCAGTTGGGGCCATCACTGTCACAAAGATTGCAAAGATAGACTACGACAAGTGTATCGGATGCGGGCAGTGTATTGCAATGTGTTCTTACGGTGCGATGTCACCAAAGTGGGACAGTTCAACGGACTCTCTAAGTAAAAAGATGGCTGAATACGCGAAAGCTGCTTTGAAGGACAAAAAGGCGGTCTTCATCTCCTTTATCATGAACATCTCTCCTGACTGTGATTGTTGGAACATGAACAAGCCTCCCGTGGCGCCGGACATTGGAATTGCAGCGAGCACGGATCCTGTTGCCCTGGATCAGGCGTGTATCGATCTTGTGATTCAGAAAACTGGGAAAGACCCATTTCTCGAGGTTCATCCGGACGTGACATGGAGAACACAGCTTGAATACGCTCAAAAGATAGGCCTTGGAACGAGGGAGTACGAACTGGTAAGGGTAGCTTGTGATTTGAAGTAAAAAGTGGTTTAATAGTGTTGTCAACTCACACTGAGGAGGTTTTATTGTGCGAAAACTTTTTTTGGTTGGTATGGTTCTTCTGGCGATCTTTGGATTGTCTCAAGAAGAATGGGTTACGGAAAGTTTCGGCCCAATCACGTGGCAGCAGCCGGCGGACTGGCAAAAGACACCCCCATTGGGATTGAACTCAACAGGTGTTTTCAAAGGAGCCAGCGATAGTCAGACTCTCACACAGGGCGTTGGTGTGTTCTTCATCTACGATGCTGGTGTCGAAGAATCCCTGATTCCTGGTCTGTCTCAGGATGCGTCCCTTGTCGATCGGAAAGAGATTGTCTGGAACGGTTTCGAGGGTCGTCATTACAGGTTTAAAAGAACAAATCTTGCCTTCGACGTCAAGGTGTTTCCGATGGGAATGAAAGACCTTGCCATCTGGAGTTTCATAGTTGGGAATCCACCAGAAGAGGATCTACAAAACCTGGAAAAGATTCTCTCTAGTGTCGGTGTGAACGAACACGTCAATCTCAGCCGCTGGAAGTCATCGAGCGATACTCTGGAGATCTTCCAGAGTGGAAACTACATCGAAGGATCACTGGAGGAAAGAGTGATAGAAGGGGTTGTGATCGAAAACAACATCTTCGGCTGGTGGAAGAAAGTGGATTCACCAGGAACTCTGGGACCCTCACGATTCTGGGATGGTGCCTTCAGTGGTAGAATCGAAGATGGCAAATTGAACTTTCTGTTCTCTGATGTGGAAGATCCGTTTTCCATGACGGATGGAACCTCCGTCGTGTTTGAAAACACCTCTGGTGAGATCAAGAAT
>NZ_JAGGZH010000129.1 GCF_021162145.1 Thermotoga sp. | reverse complement strand
GTTTCTAGGCGAGCTCGATGGTACAAACTTCGATGGTCTCGTCTTCATAACCAGTGTTGATGTTGTGAAGATGGGTTAGCGTTCGAAGAACCGGTCAAGATCTTCGTAGCTGATCCTGAAGGCCACCGGTCTTCCGTGTGGACACCTTTCGTATTTCTTCTTGAAGTAAAGATTCACAAGCTTTGATGCCGTTTTTTCATCGAAATCGCCGGATTTTGTGGCAAGCTTACATGCGGCAAGGGCGATTTTCTCCTTCAACATCTTCGTACTGCCCCAGGAAACTTCTTTAAAAAACTCTCCCACGACATCTTCTGTGAGAAACTCGGGGACTTCCAGAACCACCAGAGACTTACCCTCCGACTGGAAGGAAAAACCAAACTCTTCCAGCTTTTCCCTCTCTTCACTCGACAGGTTAACAACGATCCTTCTCGTCAGCTTTCTTGATTTCCACATCCTCTTTGAGAGGATCTCCTCGTAAATAGCTCGCTCATGAAGCGCATGAAGGTCGATGAAAAGAAGAGCCTCTTCTGTCTCCACAAGGGCATACTTTTTCCTCACGAGAAACCACCTGTAAGAAGGAGACTCCGCTACACTCAGCATTCGAGTGGATATATCCTCGTACGTAATCGACCTGTACCATTTCTTTGCCAGGTTTTTCGTTAAAACTTCCTCCAGGGCTCTCTTGACCCTTTCTTCTTCCAGAAACTTCACAACGATCTTTGATGGGTGAACGTTGACATCTAGTTTTTCCGGATCTGTCTCTATGAACAAAACAACGATCGGATACCTTCTTTTTGGAAGGTCATAGGCCTTCATGAGAACCTCGTGGAGTTCTTCAGAGATCACGAAACGCCCGTTCACATAGAAATACTCCCCCGTTCTGTTCGGCCTTGTGATTTCGCGCGGTGAGATGATACCTCTTATCTTCAGATCTGAAAGATCTTCTTCGAACGTGATATGAGCTTTTCTTAGGTCTTCGAGTATTAAAAGAGCCCTTTCGAAGGCATTTTCCGTTGTTGGAAAGGAGTAAACTATCTTTCTATCTGAAACAAAGGTGAAGTCCACATTATTTTGCACAAGAGCGAATCTTTCGAACATCTCACGACACATTCTGAGTTCTATTGAAGAGGATTTCAAAGACTTTCTCCGAACGGGAAGGTTGAAAAACAGATCCTTCACTTCCACCGTTGTACCCACTTCCCTGGGCGTTTCTGATACTCCTTCCACCTTGCCTGCTGAGGCTAGAACCAGCGACGCCAATGGACCTTCCTTTGCTCTTGTTACGATTTTCACTCTGCTCACCTGAACGATCGAAGCGAGTGCCTCTCCTCTGAAACCATAGGTCCTTATTCTGTGAAGGTCTTCTTCGCTCTCTATCTTACTGGTGGTGTGAGGTTCTATCGCAAGGAGCACTTCCTCTTTTGTCATACCGATACCGTTGTCTGATACTCTAACAAGATTTTTTCCGCCGTTCTCCACTTCGACCACGATCCGGGTGGCCTGCGCATCCAGGCTATTTTCAATGAGTTCTTTCACGACAAAGGAAGGATTATGAATCACCTCGCCCGCAGCGATCTTTCTGATGAGACTTTCTGGGAGTCTCTTTATCTTCAAAGATTTCACTCCTTGTTCTTTTTTCAGAGTGATTTTAACACCATGTCGAATCTCAAGATGGGATCTCCGATTCTGCCCTGTCTCAGGTATTCGTAGTGCTTGTTCCAGCCGTAGATTCGTATCCACTTGATTCGCAAACATACCAGTTTCCATCGATCTGTTTGAAGAATGCGGTGCGATTATAGGTATATTTTGCTATTAGAGACTTGCGCTTAGGAGACTTGTCCCAGAATTTCTTTGCAGCCTTGGAATCTGGTTTTCTACGTCTCAGTTCCTTGTATTGAGCTCAGAGCATCTGATGTATCAAGGCTGCTTCACGTTCTGCATTGATAGCAAGCTGGGTAGGAAGATTGAAACTCTCTAATTGTGTTGTAGTAGAGCCTGGGTAGTTTTCGAATGTTGCCTTAGTTAGTTTGAGCTTGAGTTTGCAAGATAGAGTCACCTGTTTTCTTCACATCTCATACGTATATTAACAAACGTGTGAGAAATTTTGCGGGCTTTATTCTGCTCCTCGGTTCACAAAACCGGGGTTTCCGCAGAGTGGGATTCTATGAAAAAATTTCGAGGTTCTTAGAATTTCTCGGAGCAGAAACGATAGGAATCATCGGAGGAAACAAACTGAATGAACTAGGCTCTGTTTTGAACGGAGTAGATTTACTCACAGCAGAGAATCCTGGATATCGACTGATGAAATAAAAAGCGGGGAGAATCCCGCTATTTTATTTTAAATTTTGATGTAGCTTCGGAAAGTTCTGAAGAAATTCTCAAAAGTCTCTCTGCCGCCTCATTGACTTTGGCAGAGGAAGAGGTTTGACTTTCAATGAGACTTTCTATCTTGTTGAGGCTTTCAACAACTCCCTCCACTATCTTCGTCACGTTGTCCATGGCACTCGC
>NZ_JAGGZH010000128.1 GCF_021162145.1 Thermotoga sp. | reverse complement strand
GCATACCTCCGACTATCGAATGTGTTGTAGATACAGGATAACCCCAGTTTGTGGCGATCAGGATCCACAGGGAAGCCGCTATCAACGCCGAAAGAGCGCCGTACATAAGTTCGACAGGCTGTATTCTATCGATTTCCACGATTCCTTTCACTATCGTCTGTGAGACGTGAGACCCGAACATCACAGCCCCTAGAAACTCGAGAAACATCGCTATCAAAGAAGCCTGTCTGACGGTGATTGCTCTAGCGCCCACGGCAGTTGCCATGGAGTTCGCTACATCGTTGGCTCCTATGGAAAACGCCATTATAAATCCGAGAACTCCAGCCACAACGAGTATCAACATGATGCTCCCTCCTTCACTTCAAAATTGCAGAGTTTATTCTCTTCGTTATATCCTTCCCCTGGTCCGCAATCTTCGAGATGAGGCGCGCTATCTTGTTCAGAAAGATGAGGTCAACCGGATTCATGGAGTTCTTCAAAGAGTAGAGCTTCTTTCCGAGATTCCTGGAGATGGTGTCTACTTCCCTTTCCTCCATGGAGACATCGAACACCTCCCTCCTTTCCCTCTCCTCCTCGATGGGGGAGAAACCCGTCTCCGCCAAAACCCTCAGTTGCTCAACGGCCTCTACCGTCTCTTTGATCGCGTTCAGAACACTATCAACAAGCTCCACAAAGCAGTCCCTCACATCCTTCGGGATTTCATCCACTTTGTTCATATCCAGCATGATGACCACGTCTCTCACAATATCGAGTATCTCGTCCGATTTGTGCACTATGTAGAGAAAATCATCCTTTTCGAAGTAGGAGTACTTGATCTTCTGGTAGATCCTTTTCAACTTTGCCTTGAGCTGATCAGCTTCTCTTTCCAGAGCAATAACTCGGTTAAGATGCCCTTCACCGAACTTTCCAGCAAAATAATCTTGGATGGCGTCCTTCAACAAGACCACTGCCGTTTCTCCCCTTCGAGCAAGGCCAATGAGCAGCTGGATTGGAGATTCTTCAGGTATCATTTTTTCTATGAATCTCATGATCTCACTCTCCTTTCAAGAAAGCACTCTTTATGATTATATTGATCAACTCCTCGAACTCGATGCCAGCTGCCTTTGCACTCGCGGGAAGGTCACTGAGTTCAGTGAGCCCCGGAACTGTGTTTATCTCGAGGAAGAAAAACTCTCCGTTGTGGAAAATCCCGTCCACTCGCCCAAATCCTCTACATCCAGCTTCGGTGAAAGCCTTGAGAGCTGTTTCTTTCACCAGGTGTTCTTCATCTGGCTTCAGCGGAGCTGGTAACAGAAAATCCGTTTCGCCTTTCGTGTACTTTGCAACGTAATCATAGAATTTCCTCTTTTTTGGCCTCAGCTCCAGTATGGGCAACACCCTGAATCCTTCTTCAGTTTCTATTATCGATACCGTCATTTCTCGCCCTGGGATGTACTCTTGAACGATCACACTACCATAGAACGGCAGATCTTCTTTCAGCGCCCTTTGGAATTCTTCATCTGACTCACAGATGAAAACACCGATACTGGAACCTTCCCTTCGCGGCTTCACCACGCAGGGGTATCCAATAGGAGATGAGTTGATGAGCTCTTTGACCTCCACAAAGTTCGGCATTCTGACAAAATCCTTCAGGAATCTATAAGTGAGGAGCTTGTCAAAGCAAAGCATACTGGAAAACGCATCGGAACCCGTGTATCGAACCCTGAGGAAATCCAGTATGGATTGGAGTGAACCATCTTCTCCAAACGTTCCGTGAAGCACGTTGAACACCAGGTCGAATTCCTTCAGTTTCGGAGCCTTTTCCAGGAAATCCTCGCTAACGTCGAAGACAACGTACTCGTATCCCAAAGCTTCAAGAGCTTTTCTTACCCTTTCTCCGCTTCTCAACGAGATTTCTCTTTCCCTTGACGTTCCCCCCATCAAAAGCGCTATCTTCATCGCTTCTCCTCCTGATGAACATCTTTCCACTCTCTATAACAGCAACTTCGTCGTTCCTCACACTTCTGCTCTTTCCACACTCACACTTCAAGTAGAACCCGTACCTTCCAAAAGAAAGCACCATATCTTTTCCACAAGAGCATTTTTGATTCGTCGGATAATCGACAGTGATCCTGTCGTTCTTGTCGAAAACTTTTGAAAAGGCTCGATAGAAATCTTGCAGCACAACCTTGTCCGTTTTTTTGCCCTGTTCTACCTCATCGAGCTCTTTCTCCATTTCAGCAGTGAAGGAGACGTTCACAATGTCCGCGTACTTTTTCTCCAGGTAATCCATGACAACACTTCCGATCACTGTGGGATAAAGGTATCCCCCGATCTTCTTCACGTACTTTCGAGTGAGGAGGAGCCTTATCGTAGCAGCGTAGGTGCTGGGACGCCCTATTCCCAATCGCTCCATCTCCTTCACCAGAGTACCCTCGGTGTATCTGGGTTTTGGCTTTGTTTCCAGTTCTTTTATCTCCACATCGATCGGTTTCACGATTTCTCCTTCTTCGAAGGGAAACTCGCCGACGTTCCTCTCTGTTTTCCATACCCTCTCGTAACCGTCGAAGATCCTCTTTAGAACCGATCCCTTGAATTGGTACCTTCCATCCTTCGTTTTCAACACAAAACGGGTTTCCTCGTACTCGGAAGCCTTCATTTGAGAGGCAAGAAATCTCTTCCATATCAGCTCGTAAAGTTTTCTTTGATCGGGGCTCAGGTACCTACCGGCTTCCTCGGGCGTCATGAACACGTTCGTGGGACGTATGGCTTCATGGGCGTCCTGTATCTTGACGGTCCTGGCCTTCCTTCTTCTTCCGGTTCCGATGTATTCCACCCCAAACTTTTTTCCTATCAGCTCACGAGCCTCTTCTTTGGCGTAGTCTGAAACACGGGTAGAATCCGTCCTCATGTAGGTAATGAAAGCGATGTGTCCGTTTTCTGCCTCCACCCCTTCGTAAAGCTGCTGGGCGAGTAGCATGGTTTTTGCCACAGAAAAGCCCAGTTTTGCATAGGCCTCTTGTTGAAGGGTACTAGTTTTGAAGGGTTCTGGCGGTGAAAATCTCTTTCTGAAGACGCTCTTTTCCTCCACAACGAGTTCTTCTATGGACTGGAGCTCTTCGAGTACATCTTTTTCCAGAAGGGTCTTCTCTTGCATGATCATTTCGGCTTCCAAACCGTAGACTCTGACAACGACGCGATGGTACTTCTTCGGTACAAACCTCAGGATTTCCCT
>NZ_JAGGZH010000127.1 GCF_021162145.1 Thermotoga sp. | reverse complement strand
GGTTCTACGGTGGACTTGGTGAAGAAAAGTTCTTCGAAGGTGTAGCTTTGTACGTTAGAGTTCTTCTATTATAGCTCCATTCTGCTGATTTTCGTTGCTGCTGGACTTATCGGTTATGGAACACATGAGTTCATCGAGTGGGCAGAAGAAGAGGGTGTTGATCTCGGCTCTTTCGAAAAAAAACTTACGACCTAGGAATTTCTGAAAACAGTGTATGGCACCATAAAGGACTTGTAGGATCCATTTTGGCCGCTCTGATCGAATATTCCAACAAGATGGAATGGGGTAGAGTTCTGATTCAATTCGGATATCTGATCATAGCACTGCACCTGGTCTTTCGAGCCTACGGGAAAGGAATTTGATGTTTCTTAACAGAACTTGAAAAAATAGTGATAAAATCAATAAAACGGGGGGTGAAAGTATGAGGAAACTTTTACTCGTGATCATCTTGACTATAGGTCTTTTGATGTTCGCAGAGGAGATCACCATCACGGCGTGGACCGTGGGACCAGACAACCCATCCTACTACAGGTTCGAAAATCTAAAAACGGCTGCAGAGAGACTGAACAAGATTCTAAAGGATCTTGGAGTCGATCTCACCGTCAAGGTCGATGGCTACTTTGACACCACAGATTGGAGTTCCTTCAAGCAGAAAGTCGTCTTTGGTATCAAATCAGGTCAGGTAGTGGACATCATCTGTTCAGGGCACGACGACATAGGAGCCTGGGCGAAAGCAGGTTACGTAATTCCTCTTGATGACTACGTGAAGGAGTACTGGGACGAGGTGTATTACGACTTCATTCCATCGCTTTGGGAGGCAACCAAGTACAAAGGAAAGATCTACGGAATACCACAGGACACAGAGGCAAGACCTTTCTACATCAACAAACAGGTTTTGAAGAAACTCGGCTGGTCGGACGAAGAGATCAATTCCCTGCCGGGCAGAATCGCCAGAGGAGAGTTCACCTTTGAAGACTTCATTGAAGTGGCAAAGGAAGCTGTCGAGAAAGGCCTTGTGGAATGGGGACTCTACCACAGACCGAAAGCAGGAATCGATTACTACCAGCTCATGATCAGCATGGGTATCGACTTCTACGATGAGGAGAAGGCTGTGTTCGTTTACAACGTGAAAGAGATGAAAGACTACTTCAAGCTCCTCTACGACCTTGCGAACACCTACAAAATTCTTCCGAAGAACATGATAGGAACGCCGTGGACCTCCGTTCACAAGGACGTCACGAGTGGAAAAGTCCTAGCATGGATGGGTGGTACATGGAATTGGGCAGAATGGAAGAAAGACTACGGAAAAGCAGAGGAAGAACTGCAGAATATGTTTATCCTCGCTCCTGTTCCGAAGTTCAAAGGCAGAGGAAGGCCGAACACCCTGTCCCATCCTGTTGTTTACATGATCCCGAGCACAAGTAAGCATCCGGACATTGCATTCTTGCTCATAACCTTGGCTTCAGCACCGGAGCTCAACATGAGACACGCTGTTGAAAGTGGGCACCTGCCGATCAGGTGGCAGGAGACGGCGCTTCCCGAGTACACCAAGGAATTTATCATGGTAGAAGGAACAAAGCTTTTGCCGTACTCTGGTTTCATTCCAAACGATGACATGTTCAACCTCTACAATCAGATCATCTTCGAAGGAATGCAGATGGCTGAAAGTGGAATGAATCCTGAGAAAGTGGCAGAGGACGTTGCAAAAAGACTGAAATCTCAGCTGAAAGATCGGGTTGTAATCGTGGAGTGAGGGGAATCTCCCCTCACTCCCTTAGCGAGGTGAACGAGGTGAAGAGGCTGAAGCCCTGGCTTTTGCTCTCTCCCCTTCTCATCTTTGTAGTGACGTTCTTTGTGATACCGGTTGTTCTCACTGTGGTAATTGCGTTCACAGACATGGACTACTCGTTCATATGGAATTTTGTAGGGTTTCAGAATTTCTATGATATCTCCTCGGATTTCATTATTCCACGCGTGATCGCGAACACCTTTATATACACTTTCGGTACGTTGGGACTTTTCAACCTTGGAACAGCCCTTCTTATTTCGCTTCTCACCACGTCGATCAGCGATAGATGGGGTAATTTCTTCAGAACTCTCTGGATGCTTCCAAGACTCACACCGTCTGTTGTCTATGGACTCCTCTGGCTCTGGATGTTCGATCCTACAGAGTATGGGCTTGTGAACTTCGTACGGGGACTCTTTGGTCTTCCTCCACAAGATTGGCTCCACACCGCTCCCATGTGGATGATAATCTTTGCCAACGGTTTCATAGGTGCTTCGATGGGGATGCTTGTCTTCACAGCGGCGATAAAATCCATACCGGAAGATTATTACAGGGCAGCTCGCATCGATGGAGCGAGCTGGTTCATGGTGGTAAGGAAGATCACTCTTCCTTTGATAAAGTGGCATCTTCTCTTTGTAACCGCATATCAGACGCTTTCTCTACTTGCCTCCTTCGAATACATACTCATTATCACGGACGGTGGACCCGTTTACAGAACGGAAGTGTGGGCGCTCTATACGTACCACAACGCTTTTTCACACTTCAGATTCGGCTATGGTGCAGCTCTTTCGATCATCCTCGTGATCATAGGTGTGGTTTCTGCTCTTGTCTACATGAAGTTCTTCGGTTTTGAGTCTCTCATGGAAAAACCGAAGGTCGAGGTGGAATGATGAAACTCTCATTCTGGCAAAAAAATTCGGAGAAAATCAGAAATTTTGTGATAATCCTCGTGCTTTTTCTCATAACCTCGCCGATTCTTGTGGGATACGTTTGGCTCGTTCTGAGATCTTTCAGTGAGGACCTCGTAAGCGGCTTTGTCCCCACGAAGCTCACGCTGAAAAACTGGAGATTTCTCTGGCAGGAGATCAAGGGATATCCGAACATCTGGCACACCACGTTGAACACCGCTTTATTGGCGCTCGGTGTGATGGGGATTGAGGTGCTGATCACAAGTCTCGGTGGGTATGCTCTTTCCAGGTACGACTTTCCGGGAAGGTCCTCTATGATGAAGTTCATTCTCGCTCTCCACGCCTTCCCAGCGATATCCCTTATGACGGCGGTGTTCTACCTGCTCTGGACACTTCGACTCCTGGACACCCTCTGGGGAGTAATACTCCTCAAAGCCTCTCTGGAGGTGCCATGGGGCACCTGGATCATGAAAGGTTTTTACGATGGCATACCCTGGGAACTCGAATGGGCTGGACTCGCTGACGGTTACAGCAGGTTCGAAGTGTGGTGGAGGGTACTCCTCCCCCTCGTAAAACCGGGGATCGCCGTTACCGCTATTTTTGCTTTTTTGTCTGGATGGTCTGAATTCGTCTTTGTGAACACGTTCATCTTTTCGCAGAATCTGTGGACGCTCTCAAAGTATGTAAAGGGATTCATTGGAGATTACAGATTCGCGGACTACGGGCTTGTGACCGCTGTGGGGTTGTTCTACATGATACCGACAATCATCTTCTTTTTCTTTGTCAGTAAGCACATGATAAAACTGACCATCGGGGGAGTGAAAGGATAATGCCTAGCATCAAGGTTGTGAATTTGAAGAAGTATTTCGGGAAAGTGAAAGCGGTTGACGGCGTGAGTTTCGAAGTGAAAGATGGAGAATTTGTTGCATTGCTCGGTCCGTCTGGCTGCGGCAAAACCACCACCCTTCTGACGCTCGCCGGCATCTACAAACCCACGTCTGGTGAAATATACTTCGATGATGTCTTAGTCAACGACGTTCCCCCAAAATATAGGGAAGTAGGAATGGTTTTCCAGAATTACGCTCTCTACCCTCACATGACCGTTTTTGAAAACATCGCCTTCCCCTTGAGGGCAAGAAAAACGTCGAGGGAGGAGATAGAAAAGAGAGTCGTTGAAATCGCTCGAAAACTTCTCATAGACAATCTTCTTGAAAGAAAACCTTCTCAGCTCTCCGGTGGTCAGCAGCAGAGGGTAGCGCTCGCAAGGGCACTGGTGAAACAACCAAAAGTGCTCCTCTTCGATGAACCTCTCTCAAATCTCGATGCAAACCTGAGAATGCTCATGAGGGCAGAAATCAAACATCTTCAACAGGAACTTGGTATCACCTCTGTCTACGTGACGCACGACCAGGCAGAAGCGATGACGATGGCATCGAGAATAGCGGTCTTCAACCAGGGAAAGCTCGTTCAGTATGGCACCCCCGACGAGATATACGAGACTCCAAAGAACATGTTCGTCGCCTCGTTCATAGGGAATCCTCCAACGAACTTCCTGAAGGGTTTCTCTATAGGTGTGGAGGGAGGACGCACAATCCTGAGGCGAGACGATGTAATCCTGGAGATACCAAAGGAGGTGAAGGTGAGCTCAAAAGAGGTGATCGTTGGGATAAGGCCAGAACACTGCGAAGTGGTCCATACCCAGCGAGAGAACGCAATTCCCGGTACTGTCTACGTGGTTGAACCTCTTGGGAGAGATATAATATTGAACGTACAAACTGACAGAGGGGAGCTCATAAAGGTGTTTGGAGATCCGGCAAAAATTCCCTCCGTCGGTGAAAAGGTATTCCTTGTGCCACACTTGGAGAAGATACATCTTTTCGATCCAGAAACGGAAGAGACGATTCTGTGATGAAAAGAGAGAAGGTGGAGTGGATGATAAAAGGTATAGGGACAAACGTCGATACGAGGAGGGTGAACGGGTCAATAAAGAGACTGGTGAGTGAACTGGAGTTTTTCAAGAGTATTGGATTTGACTACATAGAAATTCCCGCCGCGGGGCTCGATGTGATCGCGAGGGGCCGAATCATAAGAAAAAGGCTTGAAAGAGTAAAAGAGATACTTTCCAATTACAACTTCAGGTACACGGTACACGCACCGGACGTTATTAACCTCAAAATAAAGACCAATCCATGGCATTACAAGGTCATGGAAGCCACCATAGAGTTTGCTGGAGAAATAAACGCAGAGGTAGTTGTATATCACTATGGCAATGTGGACCATTCTATAGACATACCTGAGAAACTACAAAGAAAAACAGAAATTATAGCTCTTCGGACACTTGGGGAACTTGCAAAGGAGAGAGGAATTACAATAGCCATTGAGAACGTTGCGCATCCTGTTTCTGAAGTATTAAGACTCATGAAAGCAGTTGATCATCCGAATGTGAGATTGCTCATAGACGTGGGACATCTCTACATTCTTGCAAGCTACATTGGGCTTGATTTCTATAAAGAATTGAAGGCAGGGCTTCCACACGCGGTAGAACTACATCTTAGTGACAATTTCGGAGAGTCTTCTCAGACATATCAGAAGATACCGGATGTGGAAGCCTTTCGTTTTGTCTATGGAATAGGGGATCTTCATCTTCCAATTGGAGAAGGTGATATCCCCTACAACAAGGTTCTCAAGATGATAAGAGAGTCTGGATTCAGCGGGATCGTCATTTTGGAGATAAACTCCATGGACAGATTCGCGGATGAGTACGCAGACTCTCTCAACCTTCTGAGAAGACGGCTTATTCTAGCGGCGAACAATAACAAGAAGGGGAGAAAAAAGAAAAAAGTCAAGTGATATTTTTTCTCATCCTTCCATATCTGTCCGCCGCTTTCAAAGCGAAGAGTACGTCTTTTGGTGTTACAGGACGGGGTTCGTTATGTATTGTTTCGCTTTTGTCACAGGCTTTTTCGGCTACCATTATTAAATCTTCGTTTGAAACACCATCGAGTCCTATTTCTGACAAAGTTGTGGGCAATCCTACTTCTTCGCAGAAGGAGTAGACCTCTTCGATCATCTCCCTGGGTTTGTCGGTCAAAAACAGTGATGCGAGAACTCCTATGGCAACTTTCTCTCCGTGTAAATACTCGTGAGTGTTTTCCAAGACGGTGAGGCCGTTGTGGATAGCGTGGGCAGCCGCCAGCCCGCCACTTTCGAATCCCAGCCCGCTCAGAAGTGTGTTAGCCTCAACGATTCTTTCCAGAGCCGGGGTAACAGACTTTTCTTCCACCGATCTCTTTGCAAACACCCCGTACTCGAGGAGTGTTTCGTAGCAGAGCTTTGCCAATGCATAAGCAGTCATCGAACCGATTCTTCCGGTCATGTTTGGTGCGTGCTTCTGTCTGCACGATTCCGCTTCGAACCATGTGGCAAGGGCGTCTCCCATCCCGGCAACAAGAAATCTCGCGGG
>NZ_JAGGZH010000126.1 GCF_021162145.1 Thermotoga sp. | reverse complement strand
TGGTCAAGACACCTTTGAAGCTCCAGGATCTTTCTTTCTATCTCCTCCTGTTTATCCTGAAGCTCACTCGTCTTTCCCGTGTTCTGGTCGGCTGGTGTGTAGATGTAAACTTGTGTTCGTCCCGCGATCGCTGCAAGGAAAGACCCCCGCTTTCTCATATCCAGGGCTATGTTGCTGTATATGACGTACCCACCTTCTCTGAGAGCCTCTTTCTTGAAAGCCACTAAGTTCGATATCTCCTGGGAAAGAACGCGGAGCACGCTGCGGCTTGCAGGAGCAGAGTACGGGATTCCCGGCTCTCCAGGATCCAGTTTGTAGCCCAAAACGGGGTTGGAGATCATAAGCTCTCCCCCCTCAGATCTTTCCGATCACGTTCGTAATCGATGTCCTCACCTCAACTTTACCATCCGAAAAATCCATCATTATTTTTGGAAGTTCGGCCTTTTTGTGAAAGCCGTGTTTTCTCTTTATGCCGATCTTTTCCAGAACGGGTCTCCAGCTGCCACAGTTCACGTACAGTTTCTTTCCGACAGGCGTGGGAATTATCTTGTAGGTGAAATGGTGAACGTGCCCCATTACGAGTATATCAACTCTTTCTACCCTGTCCAACCCTTCACCGTAGCCCACCATGAAGTTCTTCCACTTTCGATTCCCTTTCAGCACAATCCTGGCCCATTTTTGAAGGTAATCAACCCTGCGAAATTTTCTGAACGTGTAAACCGTTCTCACGAGCATCCTGCCTATCTCTACACCACCGAACCTGTTCACAAACAGCTTGGAGAGCCAGTGAGTCCTTGGAAAGTTGTTTTTCAGCCATCTTTTTGCTTCATTCGTCCTCCACATAGTCAGAAAGCTTTTCAACCAGAGCTCCACTAGATCCACACCGATATCGTAGATCTCCGTAACGTGCTCGAACCAGTGAAAGACGTCAAGGAGCGGTCTTACATTGTCGTAGTCTCGAACTACCTCTTTTGGGGCAAAGTTTATGACGTTTTCGTCAAAGTTTACCATCATGTACCTCACGATGAAATCCCCAAGAGGTGGAACGATCTTACCACTTCTCCTGTCCAGAGAGAAACGATTTATGACGTCAAACTGGTTTCCGTGAAGAACAAGTAGCTTTGTTTTTTCATCGTAGTAGTAGGGTAGGATCTCAAAACGCTCAAATCTCTCCTTCAAGGCTCTCTGCAGTTTTTCGTTTTTGAGAATATGATAGTCGTGGTTTCCCACCACATAGTAAATGGTGTGCCTTTTTGCAAACTTTTTCAGCGTTTCAAAGATCTTTTCGTGTTTTTTCTCTATCTCATCCACTACAGTGTCATCGAGGCTTTTCAATACCTCATCAAAGGGGACAAGCCCCAGTTCCTTCACAATGCGGCTTTCAAGGATTTCAAAGCCGTCTCCTACGATGAAGAGTTCCACTTCTTTTTCATTCAGAATGTCTTCCAGAAAATCTGAAAGCTCATCATCGAAAAAGAAATCATCCTTGGCAGAGCCGTCCCCTATATGAAGATCGCTTATGAACACCCTCTTTATGTTCTCTCACCCCATCTTTCGAAGAAACTGCCGAGTCTGATCTCAAGAGCGAGCGTGTCCAAATAGGCACTCTCTCCCTCCGGAACGATGAACGTTTCAAAGGGTTCCGCTTTTCTCCCGTCGAACTTCCCCTCTTCAAGAACAACGACTGCGCAGAAACCTTTCAGGATTTCTTTTCTTGTCTTTCTCACCTTGAAATATTCGCACTCGAACTCCTCGAATTCCTTTATCAGAAGATCTCCAAGCCTTCTTCTTTTCATCACCTTGAAAGCTTTCTCCATGTGGAGCTCTCTGCCTCGCCCCCAGTCGTAGACCCTGTACGTGAGGTCTGAAGATTGTTGAACTTCCACGAGGAAACCGCTGGGTCCCAGCGCATGTACTGTTCCCGCCGGGAGGAAGACGAAGGCTCCCGATGAGATCTCTGCTTTTCTCAAGACCTCATCCCAGTTTCCCTTCGAGAACGCTTCTTTGATTTTTTCAGGGTCTTCTCCAATGGCTATCTGACCGGCCTCCACGAAGTACCACGCCTCTGTCTTTCCCCAGGGCTCTTTTTCCAACTTTTGAGCTTCATCGTCGTTCGGATGTACCTGTACCGAGAGCCAGTCTTCAGCAGAGATGAGTTTTACGAGAAGGGGAAAACGAGGAAAGGTTTTCCCAAGGATTCTTTTCATATCCCTGTTGAGATCCAGTTTTTCCTCTGTTTCCGTGATAAACAGAGGATGTCCCGAGAGAAGCCACACTTCGCCTATTTTCTCTTCCGATCCGAACATTCTGCCGAGGCGATGACTACCCCAGATCTGCTTTCTCAGTTTAGGAAGAACTTTCAGCGTCATTCTGAGTAACCTCCCACCCTTATTTCGCCGTCTCTGTAGTAGAAAACTACCCTTGTGAGCTCCTTTTCCACGTGAAACACTCTATTGAACATAACGATCTCAACCCCCGGATAAGCAACTTCTTTCACAACAACTGCAGCGTTCTTCGCCATTTCTTCTGCTATCTCGTTTAATCTTCTGAGCTCTTGCTCGTTCTTCTGTATGGAATCTCTGAGGTTTATCAGTGTGTTGCTCACCTTGTTCAGGAGGGCCTCCTTGTCGGGAGGAAATTTGTCCTTGAGAGTGCTCTGCATTTTTCTGAGCTCGACCAGGACCTTGGTGAGCTTTTGAACGTTGGCCTTATCGAGTGAGACCTGAGCAGAGATGATCTTTATTTTTTCGTTCACTTCTGGATCAACGCCCACCTCTACTCTCGTTTTGATTCCTATGGGAGAGCCGAGCTGAAAAGTTTCAACTTTGACTCGAGCGATCGTCACCCCTCCCCTTATACTGCCTTTACTTCCCGTCACCGTCACACTGTGGGCCTTGACGGTGGAATTCTCTATGTTCTTTTCCACTGCCACTTCTTCGGCTTCCACTTCTGCGCTTTCTATGAAGACCGTTTTGATCGTTTTCTTTGCTTTCACAAAGGCTTTCTCTCTTCCTTTTATACCACCCGCTGTAACGCTCCCGGCGAAGGAAACAACTGTTGCTGCCTCTATAACTCCCTTCACTACGATGTCTTCCTGAGCCCTAACAACGAAATCTGGTTTCACATCGCCTTTGATGACCACTTTGCCCGGAAAGTCTATGTTTCCAGTGGAGTAGTCGACTGCTTTTACTTCCAGAGTATCATTCACATGTATTGTTCCATTCGATTCAACTGTCAGAATACCACTCTTTGTAGCAATGATCTCGTTGTCTTTCATGGCCACGTTGTATCCAAGATGGTATTCCGGCATTTTTCCCGGCTTTGGTCTTACAGGATTTCCGAAAACATCCTTTCCTTCTTTGCCGGAAGTAGGTGGTACGATACGTGCGATCACTTCTCCCCTTTTAACGATGACTCTTTGCTTTGCGGGAATCTCTCTGAGATCGACCCTACCATCGCTCTGGACAACTTCCGTTACCTTCTTCAACAGCTCCACCTTTCCATCTTCTCCATCAATGGGCGGAGTACCCTCTGCAATCAGAACCGGAGTATTGTAAACAGGAGATCTGATGAGATCATCGATTATCTCTTCTCTTATCCCGTATCTTATCCCAGCGGAGTACAGCGCACTCAAGAATTCCTCTTTCGATAGAGGTGGTTCGTTCGGTCTTTCCTTCCTTATGACAGCGTAGGCCTGCATTCTGTCTTCCGAGACAGTGAACTCCACCTTCACCCCTACCCCCTCGCTTCACCAGGGATTCTTTCCCAGAAATTCTCTCATTGCTTTCATGGCTCTTTCCGCGAAGAGTTTCCGGCGCTCGAACTTGTTTCGAACCCGAACGGGAAGAGGAGGCAGCAGCCCGAAGTTTGCGTACATCGGCTTCAGATCACCCTCGACCTTCTCTATTATATAACCGAAGAGCGCTCCCATCATGGTCTCCTCTGGAAGGCGAAATGGGGGAAGACCCTTCAAGATCCTGTATACGTTGTAAGCCACGTAGATTCCAGACGCAGCTGATTCCATGTATCCCTCCACACCGGTGATCTGCCCGGCGAAGAAAACGTTGGGGTGTTCTTTCAAACGAAAGAAAAGATCGAGGACCTTGGGGGAATTGAGATAGACGTTTCTGTGCATCACACCGTACCGAACGATCTCTGCATCTTTCAGGCAGGGGATCTTCTGGATGATTTTCTTCTGCTCCCCCCATTTCAGTCTAGTCTGAAACCCAACGAGACTGTAGAATTTTCCTTCTCTGTCTTCACGACGAAGCTGAACCACAGCGTACGGTTCCCTGCCGGTTCGCGGATCTATCAACCCCGTCGGCCTCAGAGGGCCGTATCTCAGGGCATCCTTTCCACTCCGCGCGATTTCCTCAACAGGCTGGCAACGCTCGAAGAGAAGTTTCCTGTCGAAGTCTTCCATTTCGATGACCTCGGCTTCAACGAGCGCCTTCCAGAGTTCTTCGTACTCCTCCTGAGTGAGAGGACAGTTTATGTAATCGTTTCCCTTTCCAAACCTGTCCCCCCAGAAAGCCCGATTCATGTCAATGGATTCGAAACTCACAATTGGAGAGACAGCGTCGAAGAAGAACATAAAGTCTTCCCCCAGAAGTTCCTCCAGAAAAGAAAGAAGCCCCTTCGAAGTAGCCGGCCCTGTTGCCACTATCCATATATCTTCAGCGGGATCGAAACCAATGACTTCTTCCCTCACGATCTCAACATTTTCCACGCTTTCTATGATTTTTGTGATTTCTCTTGCGAAAGCGGTTCTATCCACAGCCAGGGCCTTTCCAGAAGGAACGCGTGTCCTTTCTGCCACATCGAGGACCACGGACCCCATCATCTTCATCTCGGCTTTCAAAAGCCCTTCGGCGTTCGTTATCTCTTCCGATTTAAAGGAATTGCTACAGACGAGTTCTGCGAAGTACCCCGTTTTGTGCACCTCGGTCATCTTCTTTGGCCGCATCTCGTAGAGACGGACTTTTATACCCCTCTTTCCGAGGTTGTACGCAACTTCCGACCCTGCAAGCCCTGCTCCGACGACGTTCACGATCATCATGTCACCTCAGACTCTTCCTGACGATGGTGAGATTACCTATGTTGAGAGGCCGTACCCTGAATTCGTCTGCTACTTGATGGATTATGTAAAGGCCATACCCTCCTTCCCTGGGATTTTCCAGATCGGGAGGAAGAGGCTTCAACCTGGAGGGATCCACGGGCTCTCCAAAGTCCCTCACGAGAATGTAGAAGACACTATCCTTCATCACATAACTCACGATGACCTTTTTTGTTTCATCTCCTTTGTAGGTGTGCTTGATCACGTTCGCAAGAATCTCTCCCAGGACTATCTCCATATCCATGACCACACTGTTCGGGGAACCGTTGAGAAACAAAAAATCACGCATGACAGAACGTGCTATCTTTATGTGTGACCTTTTGGAAGGAACGATAAGGAACATGATGTCCGGCAATTTCAGCCCTCCTTCAGTAGCAAAAAGGCCTCCACGGGAATCCTTGGGGAAATGAGAGAGCTTCGCTCGAACTCGAGAATCTCTTTGAATACCTCCTCTTCGCTCTTTTTCATCGAGTCGGCTGTTTTCAGAACATCTCCTGTTCTTAAGAAAACCCTCACTGTGTCTGGAACAGACACTTTCACCGTAAAGCTGTACTCGCAAAGCCTTTCGTAAAAGGCCACATCATGATCGACATAAGTGATCATCATCAAAGCCTTTCTTGC
>NZ_JAGGZH010000125.1 GCF_021162145.1 Thermotoga sp. | reverse complement strand
CCCTCCAGTAAAATGGCTAAAAATAGCTAACAGATTTAAGCAAGGAGGGGGTCATCGTGCATTTCAAAAGGTTTTTGCCGGTGCTTCTTTCGGGACTGGCACTCGCGATTTTTTTGTTTTCCTGCGCTGGACCAATCACTGTTGGGCCTGGAGGAGCAGAGGGGGAGGATCTTTCAAACCTTCTAGAAAGTGGCCTGGATTCTCTGGCATCGGGTAACATCGACGACGCAAAGAGTACTTTCGAGGACGTGTTGAGTGAAGATCCGGAAAATGCCACAGCGAACGCCGGTATGTCTGTGATCCTGCTGTACGAACTGTTTCGTGACTACTCCAGCGAGATAAGCCAGCTCACAGGTGTCTTCAGAAGCGTTCCAGTTAGATTTGGACCTTTCAGAGAAATCACGCGCTCCTTTTCTTTCATGAAGTATTTCTTCATGAGTATGAAACAGTTTCCATTGCCACCAGAGCCACCCGTTCAACCGCCTCCTTTCCTTCCAGAGGAAAATCCATTAGAAACCTGGAACCAGCTTTACGAAACCGTATCTGCCACACTCTCAGAACTCTGGCCGCGCTTGAAAGAACTGGAGCTTTGCCTTGAACGTGCGATAACTGGAAACGCAAGTCTTACACTTTATCCGAACAACTTCGACTGGGATGGAGATGACGTTCTCGAACCCGAAGAACCTCTCGAGCTCTCCGATGGAACGAATACCTATTCTGTGGTGGATTTGCTCTACGGCAGCGTGAGTCCTGAAGGAACACTCGTGATTGTGCAGAGCGGTGGAGACGCCTGGTTCGATTTTGAAACAGTCAGTGGGCAGAATCCTGAAAATATCATTTTTGATGAAAACGACTACCTAATTCTGGACAAAGGAGAATTTTCTGCACTGCTCTTTGTTGTGAAGGCAGCTCTTTCGATTTCTGACCTTCTGTTGACGTGGGACCTGACCTTGCCTTCGGATCTGCCAAATCCTTCTGGGTACGACGATATGGAAACGTGGTTACAGGCTGTACTTGATTATATCGACAATAATAATGATAACATGGTGGATAACACCAGCGGTGATGGTGGAGAGTGGAATAATCTTAATCCGTTCCTTGTGTTCAGAGAAAATGGTTCAGCATACCTTGAAGACCTTGTCGACAGCATTGTAATGGGTATACAATCTGTTCTGTGGTTCAATGAAGACATCGAAGAGGACGATCCGGGAGGCGAGCACGATCTCACCAGTCTGCACTACTTTGAGGAGCCACCGATTGACGAAGAAACGGTGAACACCCTTCAGGAGATAGTAGATACACACCGGGTGGAGCTTCCAGAAGGAGAGCCGTTCACTTATAAACAAACGGAGACAGAAACATTTGTTGCAACGATCGTTGCAATAGACTTCGGTGTTTTGCAAGATAATCCTTCAGGCTTTGAAAACCTCAAAGTCTTTTTCCCCACCCTCGATCTCTCGAATGAATACTACGAATTTCCAGATCCTACGTTTGGTGGGCTTCTTGAACTCGAGGAAGAATAAAGGGGCACGGCTGTGCCCCTTTTCGTTGGTTTAACATACCTTTTCTTTTTCTTTTTCTGAAGAAACCCTTGCTTGTTACCTCAACTGGGTATAGATACTCTCTGTGAGGAGACTGGAGGAGTTGTCTGCCAAAGTAATGGAGTTGTACCGAGACCTAGAAAGGATTCAACGCAACCTTCCTTCCTGCAACGGATGCAGGAAATGCTGTGACACTCCCTCCGTCAACATTGAAGCCACCATCCTTGAGTTTCTTCCCCTTGCACTTCACCTTTTGAAGAACAATTCCATAGAGAGATGGATGAAGATCCTTGAAACCACTGATGAATTGAATCGCTGCGTGTTTTTCGATCCACATTCCGAGCATGGAGGGTGTTCCTATCACTCCTTCAGGCCTCTGGTTTGCAGGTTGTTTTCCGGAAGCTACATTCTGAGAAAGGAAAAACCAAAGGTGTGGGGTTGCAGGCACTTGAAGCCACAGTTGTATGAACTTCTCGAGGGTCTACCGAACTGCCAAGAGGTTTACTCAAAGTTGCTCTCCATCGATTTCTTTCTCGCACAAGAAAGATATCCCATAAACATCGCTCTCAAAAAGGCTCTGGAATACGTCTATGTTTCCCTTTTTCCAACACTTAAGTATAAAGGAGCTTGATCAAAACAAAAATCCCGCCGAAGCGGGACGGTTCACTTTCTGCTCTGGCGCCCCCAAGGGGATTCGAACCCCTGCCTCTGGCTTGAAAGGCCAGTGTCCTAGGCCGCTAGACGATGGGGGCAAACGACATGCACCAGAAAGAAATATACTATAAAATGAGAGATAGTTCAAGAGGCTTCGATCGTAAATATACTGTTAAGAGGGATGTGAAACACTTGAGACCAGTTTTCTACCTCTTGCTCAGCGTTTTAATAGCTTCTTTTTCCGGAATACTCGTAAAGCTCTCTTCTCTTTCCCCAGAGACTATCGCCTTCTACAGGGTTCTCATTGCCTCCTTACTGTTCTTTCTCATTGCCAAGAAACACAAGGTATTCCCCCTTTGGGATGAGATCTTTACGATCGCTGCTGGCTTTTTTCTTGCGATGCACTTTCGTTTCTGGATAGCCGCCTTCGATCATACCACCGTGGCCGGAGCTGTTATACCACTCACGCTGCAGCCCGTCGTCACAAACCTTCTTTCGTACCTCTTGTACAGAGAAAAACTCACACCATATCAGATTGCCATGGGATCGGTTGTTGTACTCGGTGTTCTGATCTCTGCTCTCGGGGATGGAAAATCCTTGGATGTCGCTGAAGGAGACTGGATGGCGATCACTGGCACCCTGTTTCTCTGTGGTTATCTTGTCCTCGGAAGAAAGTTGAACCAGAAAATGGGCAGTCTCACGTTCAGTATGAAGACACACGTGATCGCCTCGATTGTTCTTTTCACACTCTCTTTTCCCTCTTTTGAGATCGTACCGATGAGAGAATGGTTCATACTGATAGCCCTTGGGGCAGGGTGTTCTTTCCTCGGGTATCTGCTCATAAACCTTTCTCTCAAAAGCTTCCCTTCAGGTATCGTGAGCATGGCTTTGGTTGGAGAGTCTTCTCTTGCCATATTGTGGGCGCACCTGCTTTTGGGCGAAATCATAAGAATTTTCCAGGTTGCAGGGTTTGTGATTTCCACCATCGGTCTTGCCTTGTTTCTTCTAATAAAAGCTTGAAACAAAACGAATAAAGTATTAGAATATACTCAGAAAAAGCGAAGCGAAGATCCACAAGATCTGGTAACTCTCACGAGGGGGTGTCTCGATGCCGTACGTATACAGATGCAAAAAATGTGGGGCAATATATTACTCTGCAACGTCCATAGAATACCATCTGAACAAAACCTGTGAAAAATGTGGCGGAGAGCTGGAACAGTTAGGAGAAGAAGGGGAATTGATGAAGAAAGAAAAAGAGAAGGAGGAAAAAGAAAAGAAGAAAAAATGAGGGAGGCATCGCCTCCCTTTCAAATTTCTTGAAGCGCCTCTTCCAGAATCCTGAGCGCTATGTCAATTTCTCCGTACTCAACGGTCAATGGGGGAAGAAATCTTATCGTGTTGTTCCCAGCCGGTACCACGAGCAGTCCTTTCTCAAAGCATTTCATCGCAATGTTCCTGTTTTCCAATTCCTCTGAAAACTGAATCCCTATCATCAAACCCATACCACGAACGTCCCTCATCACACCGAACTTCTCCTTCATCCTGGAGAGTTTCTCCAGCAGGTATTTTCCTTTCTTTTCTACTTCATCCAGAAAACCTTCTTTCGTCAACTCCTTCATTACAGTGACACCCACTCTACACGCAAGAGGATTTCCACCGAACGTGGTGCCGTGATCCCCTGGCTCCAACACATTTGCTTTTTCGTTTACAACAACCGCTCCTATGGGAATACCTCCACCGAGTCCCTTTGCAACTGTGAGGATGTCGGGTATCACTCCGTATTTCTGGTAGGCAAAGAGCTTTCCAGTTCTTCCCATTCCGCACTGGACCTCGTCGAAGACAAGAAGGATATCGTATTCGTCGCACAGTCTTCTTGCTTCTTTGAGAAACTCCTTCGTTGCCGGAATGATACCGCTTTCACCCTGGATGGGTTCAAGAAAGATAGCACACACCTCGTCTGACACTTTTTCCCTCAGGTCCTTGACGTTGTTGAACTCGAAGTAGTCAAAGCCTGGAACGAGCGGTTCGAACGGTTTTTGATACTTCGGCTGGCCGGTTGCGGTGAGAGATCCAAGCGTTCTTCCATGGAAGGAGTTGCGTGCAGAGAGGATCTTGATTTTTTTCTCGTTCTTTCTTTTTCCATACTTTCTTGCGATCTTTATCGCCGCTTCGTTTGCCTCTGTTCCCGTGTTAGCGAAGAATACTTTCCCACCAAACGTGTTCTTTGAAAGAAGCTCTGCGAGTTCCATTTGCGGAATATTCCAGTAGAGGTTAGAGCAGTGAATCAGTTTTCCTGCCTGGTCTCTTATTGCTTCAATGAGTTTTGGATGTGAATGCCCAAGCACGTTTACGGCTATACCCGAGGTGAAGTCAAGATACACCTTTCCACTGTTGTCATAGACCCACGATCCTTTTCCATAGACAAGTGTCGCAGGAAACCTACTGTAAGTGTTCATAAGGAACATTCTCATCCCTCCGATTCCTTAATCATGGTACCTATTCCCTTCCGACTGAATATCTCAAGCAAGATAGCGTGTTCCATCCCACCGTTTATAATGTGCACCGCTCCAACACCGCTTCTTACAGCAGAAATTGCACATTCTACCTTTGGAATCATACCGCCCGTCACGATTCCATCCTTTATGAGAGTTTCCGCCTCCTTCGGGGTCAGGATGGACAGGAGTTCCCCATTTTTCAAGACACCGTCAACGTCCGTGAGGAGGATCAGCTTTTCTGCCATCAAGCTCTTTGCGATCTCCGCGGCAGCAGTGTCCGCGTTTATGTTGTACGAATGTCCGTCTTCTCCTATTCCAACGGGCGCGATCACCGGGATGTAGTCGTTTTCTATCAGCGCGTGGAGTATCTCTGGGTTGACCTGTTTTACCCTTCCAACGTATCCTATATCACCGTACTTTGTCTCTTTCTCGGCTACGATGAGTTTTGAATCCTTTCCACATATACCAACCGCACGTCCTCCGTGAAGATTTATGTTCATAACTATCTCCTTGTTCACCTTCCCCACGAGTACCATCTCCACGATTTCCATCGTTTTTTCGTCTGTCACCCTGTGACCGCTTTTAAAAACAGGCTCTATACCAAGATCCCTCATCATCTGAGAGATGGCAGGCCCACCCCCGTGAACAATAACAGGCTTTATACCGGTGTATTTCAAAAGAATTATATCCTGTATGAAAGCTTTCTTTGCTTTTTTCTCCTTCATGGCACTGCCACCGAACTTTATAACGAACGTTTTTCCATAGAATTCCTTTATGTAAGGAAGCGCTTCAAGAAGAACGTTGACAGTGTTGATTCTCATGTCCTGTACCTCCCATTTATCTCCACGTACTTTTCCGTCAGATCACATCCCCAGGCTCTTGCGAATGCCTTTCCCTGTTTCATGTCGAGAACGATTTTCACCTTCTTTTCGCTCAATATTTTCTTCGCCTTGTCTTCGTCAAAATCCACACCCTGACCGTTCTCCGCCACTTTTATTCTACCTGCTGCACTCTCGAAGAAAAGGTCGAGTCTGTCAGGATTAAACCGTGCACCAGAGTATCCTGCAGCCGCTATCACCCTCCCCCAGTTGGCATCTTCACCGTAGATTGCAGTTTTTACAAGGTTCGAAGATGCTATCGCCCGTGCGATCAGGCGAGCAGAGTTTCTGTCTGGGGCGTTTTTCACCTCTACTTCCATCACCTTCGTGGCTCCCTCTCCGTCCTTCACGATCTTCTCCGCAAGAACCCGATTAACCTCATGGACAGCTTCGTAGAGCTTCCAGAAACCATCGGTTTCTTCTTGGATGGTCGTGTTCCCCGCGAGTCCATTTGCGAGGACGATCACCATGTCGTTCGTGCTCGTATCACCATCGACATCAATCATGTTGTAAGAATCATCAACGGAGATCTTCAGAAGTTTCTTCAGCGCACCTTCAGAAACTTTTGCATCCGTTGTTATGAAAGAGAGCATCGTTGCCATGTTGGGATGTATCATGCCGGAGCCCTTTGCGATCCCAAGGACGGTGATCTCCTTTCCTTCTATCATTACCCTCTCGCTGTGAATTTTTATCTTCGTGTCTGTCGTCATGATCGCCTCTGCAAAAGGGACGGGATCTTTCGAAAGATTTTTCACTGCCTCCTCTATCCCTGCCTCCAATTTTTCCATTGGAAGCTGAACACCTATCACCCCCGTCGAGGACACAAGAACACTCTCAATAGGAACATTCAACTCTTTTGCCGCTTTTTCTGCCATCCTCCTTGCGTTGATCATTCCCTGCTTTCCTGTGCAGGCGTTTGCTATACCGCTGTTCACAACCACTGCCCTGATTCCACCCGGGTTTTTCTCCAAGATCTCCATGTCGTAGATCACAGGTGCTGCTTTCACAACGTTTGTGGTGAACACTCCTGCAGCGGTGCATGGAACTTCAGAAAAGATGATTCCAAGGTCTTTTCTTCTTCTTTTTATTCTACAGTGCACCCCTACGTAGCTGAACCCTCTTGGAACGAACACTCTCTTTCAACCCCTTTCACGGGTATATGGGAAGAGATTCCAGTCCTTCTGTTTCTTCCAAGTTGAACATGATGTTCATGTTTTGAATCGCCTGACCAGAGGCTCCTTTCACAAGATTGTCTATGGCGCTCATCAAGATCAGCGTGCCGGTTCTTTCTTCCATCTGCATTCCTATGAAGACGTGGTTTGAACCATAGCACCATTTCGTTGATGGGAACACACCGGGAGGCAAAACGTGTACGAAGGGTTCTTCTCTGTAAAACTCTAGATAGGTTTCATGAATTTCCTTCAAAGACTTGCTCACCTTCACATAAATGGTGGAGAGAATCCCCCGGGTCATGGGAACAAGGTGCGGCGTGAATATCACCTTCACATCTTTACCGGATATTTTCCTTAGCTCCTGCTCCATCTCTGGAACGTGCCTGTGTTTCGCCACGTTGTAAGGCTTCAGGTTTTCGTTCACTTCGGAGAAAATGTAATCGAGTTTTTCTTTTCTTCCCGCACCCGACACACCAGATTTTGAGTCAACAACGATCGTGTCAGTTTCTACAAGACCTGTTTTCAAAACTGGAGCAAGAGCAAGGATCACGCTTGTGGGATAACACCCTGGGTTTCCCACAATCCGAGCATTTTTTATCGAGTCTCTGTAGAGTTCAGGAAGACCGTAGACTCTTTCTGTGGTGTCGTATCTTTCGAGATTGCTTCCGTACCACTTTGTGTACGTACTCACATCGTCAAATCGAAAGTCCGCACCAAGATCGATGATTTTCACGTTCTGGAGCTCCATGGTAAGACCGTAACTGACCCCGGCAGGCAAAGCAGTAAACACCACATCGCAACTTTCTGAAATTCTCCTGGCATCAAAATCTTCCAGGATGGCTTCTTCGAGTGTAGATGGATACACTTCGTCCAACCTCTTTCCGGCGTACGTTCTGGAAGACATGTAGATGATCTCCGCAGAAGGGTGTTTTTTCAGCAGTCTGAACAGCTCCAACCCGGTGTAGCCCGTTGCTCCCACTATGCCAACCCTGATCAATCTTTTTCCCTCCCGTACTTCTCTGCCACCATTCTATAAGCATCCCGGAACGGTATGCCCTTTTTCACGAGTTCGTACACCCTGTGAGTTGCAAGAACCTCCTCGGTAATACTAGCTTCGGATCTTTCTCTGTTTACTTCGATACGATCAAAAATTATTTTCATTATTCTTAAGATATTCTTAACAACGTCTATCGCCTCTATTACCGGTTTTTTCAGAAGTTGCAGGTCTCTGTGATATCCGAATATCAGGTTCGATGGAAGGGAAGCGGCCATGATCATTTTGGAGATCACCGCGTGGTGGTACGCCCTCACAAGTTCCAGAGGATCCGGATTTATCTTCTGTGGCATGATGGAACTTCCTGTGCACAGTTCTTTTGATAGCTTCAAAAATCCAATCTCCGGAAGAGAGAAGAAGATGATGTCGGAGGCGAATCTGTTCAGATCGTATGAAATATGAGAAAGGACATGAAGGAGAAGATACTCGAACTTTCCTCTGCTGTTTTGTGTGTAGATGGGATTCCATTGTACTCTAGAAAAACCAAGCTCTTTTGCTGTGAACTCCCTATCCACTTCTATCGGAACACCGTATCCAGCACCCGTTCCAAGGGGGGACTGATCGATGATTTCGTACGCTGTCTCAATGAGTTTCAAATCATCCTGCAAGGCATCCCTCAAGGCACCTGCCCACGTTGCAAAATCCGTTGGCATCGCTTTTCTAGTGTGGGTGAAGCCAGCAAATTTCACTTCTCCAAACTTCTCGATGAATCTGTTCAAGCTTTTTTGGAGCTCGACGATCAGTTCTTTTATCTCTTCCAGTTCCTCCTTGTACATGAGTCTCAAGGCAGTGAGCACCTGATCGTTTCTGGAACGTGCTGTATGGATCTTTTTTCCAACTTCCCCTAACTTCTTCACAAGAAAGTTCTCTATGGCGGTGTGGCAATCCTCTTCTTCTGGTTTTATTTGGAACTTTCCCTCTTTCACAAGCTGAAGAAGTTCGTTGAGTGCCTCCTCTATCTTTTTCTGTTCCTCCTGTGTTAGAAGTCCTATTCTCTGGAGCATTCTTGAATGCACAATAGAAGCCTTTATATCGTACTTTATTATTTTCATGTCAACGATGTAATCATCTCCCACTGTGAACTTTTCTACCTCTTCGTCAACTGTATAGCCCTTTTCCCAGAGTTTCTCACTCATTTTTCATACCCCTTCTTCGCGAGTTGATACACCTTGAGTCTCAGAGCATGGATGTTTATGAAACCTCTAGAGTCCGTCGCATCAAAACCTCCTTCAACGTCCATGCTAGAAAGTTCTGGGTTATACAAAGAAAGCGGCGAATATCTTGCGACTGGCATGACGTTACCCTTGTATATGGATACGATTACCTTTCCAGTCACGTTCTCCTGAGATTTTCTGAAGGCTGCGAGCAAAAACTCCATTTCCGGTGAGAACCAGAATCCGTTGTAGATGAGCTCGGCAAACTTCGGTGCGAGCATATCGCGAAGGTGCATCACTTCCTTGTCCATGGTGATTCCTTCAAGATCCCTATGGGCAACCCACAGAATAGCCGCTCCCGGTGTTTCGTAGACGCCTCTTGACTTTATACCGACGAATCTATTCTCCATCATGTCCAACCTTCCAACACCGTTCTTCGCCCCGATTTCGTTGAGGTATTCGAAGAGCTCAAGTGGATCTGTCTTTTCTGTTTTCTCTTTCAAATTTACAACTTTCACCGGCACTCCTTTTTTGAAGTGAATTTCAAGGAGCGTCTCTTCGTCTGGAGCTTCTTTTGGAGAGACGGTCCATGAGAACACATCCTCGTCTGGTATGTACATGGGATCTTCCAGTTTTCCCGCTTCATGGGATATGTGCATGAGATTTTCGTCCTCGCTGTAGGGCCTTTTTTTGGAAACCTTCACAGGGATACCCTTTTCCCTAGCGTAATTTATCAAATCGGTTCTTCCCTTGAATCTGGAGAGAAACTCTGGATCCTTCCATGGCGATATCACTTTGAGATTCGGATTCAAAGCGGCATAGGTGAGCTCGAACCTCACCTGATCATTTCCCTTCCCTGTTGCACCATGCGCAACATATTGAGCACCCTCTTTTTCCGCTATTTCAACCTGTCTTTTTGCAATGAGAGGACGAGCAATCGCTGTTCCAAGAAGGTACCTTCCCTCGTAGACAGCGTTGCCGAGAAGAGCGGTGAATATGTAGTCTGTTACAAACTCCCTTCGAAGGTCCTCGATGTAGACCTTAGAGGCACCTGTTTTCAAAGCTTTCTTTTTTATGGCTTCGAAATCATCTTTTTGACCTATATTTGCCACATAGGCGATCACTTCAAAGCCTTTTTCACAAAGCCATTTTAAGATGACGGAAGTGTCCAGTCCTCCACTGTATGCGAGAACAACTTTCTCTTTCATGGGAGAACCCTCCTTTTAGTTCTTGGTAGCATAATTATAGAATTATCCATCCAGATTTGTATGACGTATTTTTTCACTATTATTTTCAGTTTTGTAAAAGCAGTACTTTACATATTATTTTTTCAATTTGGAATATCAATTACACTTTGTGATAGGCATGCGTTAGAAAAATCTTTGTTGAATATAAATAATCAAGTTTTATTCACAAAAACCAGATTAGTTCCAATTGTTCACAAAGCGGGCAATGTTTGTATAAGGCATGTAGAGGTAGATACAGAGTATGCAATTACCGGTAACGGAGAAATTTAAGCGGGTTTGTGATAGCGGAAGTTATGCAGGAGAAATGGAATAATGGATGACAACACGAGAAAATATGTGAGTATATACCTGAATCTGTCCACGTAAAAATATCTTGAATACACAAATTGTACATTTATCCATAAACATTTTAAGGCAGACCTTTTTGTTTGTGTTTGTGAAACTGGTAACTATACGATTTTCCCTCAAAACACCCCAAAAACCCTTGACCTAGGTCAATGTAATCTATCTTTGGTTTTTCCCTCCTTTTCCATCTTTCTTTGACTATGCAATTATTCCGTCTTTTCACTCAGTACTTGATGATACCAGTTCGTGTGTTAGAATGGTTTATGATGAACCAGTATCAGAAAAGTAAGAAATACTCTTGCCTTCCAAAAAAGCCTGTGGTATAATTTCTTCGAAAACCAACGAGTTTCAATACTTCCTTTGAGGTATGGAAACAAATTCTCCACCACAAGTTCATTCTCTTTGACTATTACCCGTTTCAATACTTCCTTTGAGGTATGGAAACGGGTTAGTTACGCGTTCGATCAACAAAAAAGCAGGGGATTCTCCCCTGCTTTTT
>NZ_JAGGZH010000124.1 GCF_021162145.1 Thermotoga sp. | reverse complement strand
CCCCGGGAAGGCCTATCTTCACGTACGTGGAACCTGCTCTCGAGGATGAGTTCTGTGAGGATGTTCATGTCTATCTCCCAGACTATGCCGATGTATGGCTTTTCTTTGGAGGCTTCTATCACCTGAGCGGTGACGGGAAGATCGAGGGAGGTGAGTAGAAAGTTGTTCACGTCGTAGACGTAGTACTCTTCTCCAAGAAGAACCCGTTTTGCACCCTGCACTGCGATGCAGATACCGGGTGGAAGCATGTAACTGTTTGGCTCTGTGGGGGACTCTCTTCTGCTCACCGTCAGGCCTGGAACGGGGTTCACCACGGGCTGTCTTTCTGTGAGATGTAAAATCCTATCAATGAGTTTTCTCCTGACATATGTGAATTCATCCATACTCTTTCATCTCCCTTCCATGTGAAATTCTACCTTTCTCTGGAAAATCGAGCAAACATTCGAAAATATCCTTCTATCATTCAACTAAAACAAAGCAGTATATTCATGTCGAACTTATGTGAGGAGGGATATCATGGCGATTCCAAGGAGAAAACTGGGGAAAAGAGGTCCTGAGGTTTCCGCCAGTGGTTGAAATCCCACTGAATGCGGTTCACTGGCACGGAGTCACACCAGACGAAGAGTTCGTACACATCGGTATCAGCGCCAGGGTACATCTTCTTTCTAGGTTTCTGGAAACTCAGAAACACCCCAAAGGAAGCTGTCGATTATCTTGAGGGGGTGAAAGTCGAAAACAAGAAACACCAGAGAAAGAGAAAAACCCTGTACAATGAGCATGAACCAAGGGGGCGATCGACCGTGAAACCACTCATTGTTTTCTACTCCTGGTCCGGCAACGCACGCAAAATAGCAATGCTGATTCAAGAACTGACAGGAGGAGACATCGCCGAACTGATACCGGAGAATTCTTATCCTGCATCTTATAGAGAGACTGTTGAGCAAGCAAAAAGGGAGATAAGAACAGGCTACAAACCTCCTTTGAAAACAAATATCGAGTCTCTTGAAAGATACGATCTCATTTTTCTTGGAACACCAAACTGGTGGGGAACTATAGCACCACCTGTTGCCACGTTCCTTTCCCAATACAGCCTCTCCGGAAAGAAAATCGCCCCATTCATCAGCCACGGAGGTGGAGGAAGACAGAGGATTGTGGAGGACATAAAGAAAATGTGTCCGAACTCAAACGTTCTGAAGGAACTTGTTGTGTACTGCGATGGAGGGAAGGATCTCAAAGAGACGGTTTCAAGATGGATTGAGGAGGTGCTAGAATCGAACTGATAAACACACACGGGGGAATGAGACATGATCAGAAGTGTGCTTTCAGTGATGGCCTTCATACTTGTCGTGGGGGCTTTTGCAGGTGTTCTTCACTTTGAACACGCAGACATCGTCTATCCAGAAGGATATTACGAAAACGCCGTTCTTGTTGGAAACATTTTCGAAACGATACGACCGAAGGTGATAGAACTCGTCGGGAACGATCCGGGGCGGATAACGATCGTTCTCAAAGACAAGGGCACCGTCTCCAACGGCCACACAATGCCGTTTTTTCATAGAGCAATCGTGATTTACCCATGGCCCCCTGAAAGCTGGCTCCATTTCCAGCTTCCTCTGGAAGACTGGTACACTTACGTTCTGATCCACGAGTTCTCACATATGTGTCATCTCACCTACCAAGATGACCTGGGAAAGACGATCACAAAACTCACGGGAATTCCCTTTTATCCTCAGCTTTTCAGCGGACTGATCGAAGGAGTTACTCTTTTCAACGAGAGCTCTTTTTCTTCCTCTTCTGGTCGGCTCAACAATCCCTTTTACTCAGACGGGCTGTTTTATTACTCCCTTTCGAACTTTCCTTCCTCTGGTTACAGGGAGATCGTCCCGGAGGATGACTATCGGGACGGCCTTCTCTACTACAACTTCACCGGAGGTTTTTACAAGTACCTCGTGAAAACGTACGGTCTTGAGAAGGTAAAAGAGTTGTTCCGTGAGTCGTCAAGGATCGGAGGTGATGATGCTTACAAAAAGGTCTTCGGAAAGAGCTTCGATGAGATTTACACAGACTGGATCCTCTCCCTCACAGGTCTTAGTTACGATCAGGGAAATCTGGTTTACAAGGCAGAAAACACAAGGCTCTACAAGCTCGACCTCTTCGAAGACGGCCTGGTGGTTTTGAGCGAAGAGTACGGTCCCTTCACTTCTTACACAGGTATGAAAAAGAAAGCGCTCAAGTTCATCGATCTGGAAGGAAAAGAAACACGTGAGATACCTGTGGAAAACGTGATCGACGTGAAGTACGATAATGGAAAAATCTACACCCTCTGCAAAGAACGCTTTTTTGAACGATATGAGAACATTCTCTGGAATGTGACAGAGGGAAAGATCATCAAAAGAGGAAGCATCAGTGCTTTTGCCATCCACGAGGGGAAGATCTACATGGCATCTTACGACACAAAGTCGATGAAAAGCAAGATCGAGGGGCCGGGATTCGAGTACGTATTCGATGGTTTCATCAGGTACATGGACGCCTCAGAAGACTACATCGCGCTCTTAACGCTCGACAACAAGATCGTCGTTCTGGACAGGAGAACAAAAAGAGAGGTTTCAAAAATCGACACACCCACGATGAAAGGACCGTACGTTCGCTTCTGGAAGAACGGTGTGACCTTCGTTCAAGTGGAAGGTGACAACACGATGCCGTGTTACTACGATCTAAAAGAAAAAAGACTGTATTCACTGGCAGAGAAGACACTTCTCAGTGATTTTCTGGTTGCTGACGATACGCTCTACTACATCAGTTACGTCCCGTACGGAAGAACTGGTGGAATGGGTGTCTACAAAAAAAGCCTGAGAATAAAACCGCTGAAGATAGAAAGGGAAAATCACCGTTTCACAGAAAGAAGAGCAAACTTCACAGACTCTGATGAGTTTTCATTCAGACTGAAAAAGTTTCTCAAACCCGTTTTGCACGTGCCATTGTATGTTCCACATAACTTTTCTATGCTCTTTGGATTTTCCAGTGTGGAGAACAACGTTCAGTTGTTCCTCGCGCCAACCGTGAACTCAGAAGATGGGTTCAGTCAGTACGCTGGATTTTCTGTGGTGAAGGATTCTTTCACAGCCTATGGAAGTTATCTTTATCCACAGGGAATGTACAGTCTTGGACTCTCTACACGTATTGGAAGTTTCCTGCTTTCTCCATCCTCTGGGCTAGAGTTTGTTCTGGGATTGAGCTTTGACTCGATTGGCTCAAACATTCCAAACCTGCTGGACAGCATTCCCACACCGAAGTCGAAAAATGTGGGAGCCGGTCTTGAGCTCAGAACTTACGTTTTCAACTTTCCAGCTTCTCTGAAGACCTTCTTAACGTTCAGCGCAGAAAATATCGGCCAGCTTTTCACACTGGACAGTCTTTATTCGTTCAACGAGCTGAAAATCGCCTTAGGAAGAGAGAGCAATCTCTCCGTGAGATTTAACCTTCAGCTGGCAGATCTGGACACTTTCAACTACGATATATCGCTGGCACAGACACTCTTTGAAGATCGAGCAGAGCTCTTTGACGGGCTTGTTCTTGTGAAAAACACCGGAAACACGATCGGTATAACATCTCTTGAACTATCAGGCGATGCTCAGGAAATCAACGCCCTTTACGATCATATTTTCGTGGAAACGTACACGAAGGGATTCAAATTCTATCTGACGGCTGGAGCGTTCTTGAACCTTTCTTCCCTCTCAAGCCCTCAACCAGCAGGTTTTTACGTCGGTGTCAGTACCAGTCCAAACGGATTTCCCTCCTTTCCAGCTTTCATCGAGCTTAGATAAATATTTATAGGGAAAACTCACCGCCCCACCATAGATAAGGAGGAAAATGGTTATAACAGGAACGGGACGACTCCTTCAGATGGATCGGCTCTGAAGTGATCTCCATGATTAGATACTCGAAACTTGCTCAGTCCAGAGTAAAAGGAGAGATAGCAGCGACTCTGGAGAAGCGAGGATCCGCAAAGGAAGAAACCCTTCACATGCTCATGTACTCGATGAGGCCTACAATGCTTCTCATCCAGAACTCGTGGTGAACTCATAGATAGCAGAGTACCTGAGAAAAATCGTAGAAGGACCCAGTGAATCGAGTACCTTCCAGTAGAAAAAACGAACTTTTCTAGCTTGAAGTGATGAGGATGATCGCCCTCACTGCTCCAAGATCCGACATCCGCACTCTCGCGGGACTCGGACAACAGATCAAGGCCGCTCTCAAAAAGGGTCTTGTTGTGACAGATGGACTGATCCTCGATGAATTTGTTCTGGACACAGTTGTAAAAGCCTACGAAGGGAGGAAATTGAGCGATTTTGAAAAGAAACACCCTTCTGGAGAAGGGGCTTGTAGACTAGACAGGGAAACTTCATCCGAACAACGCCTGCCTTCCGGATATCCGAAGATGAAGTCAAATTGTCCGCGGTTATAGAAAGCCTCTGGAAGAGGCACGAAAAAGATAAGGATGTGCTTCCAGAATTGAAACAAATAGAGGAAAAAGTAGATTAGTTCTCGAAGATCAAAGTGAAAACCCGAGAGCCATCACTGTCATTAGTGTAAAGTCCATCACCATGAGGAGGAAGGAATTTGCTGCACTAAACGTAGAATGGTATGAACAAACAAGGAAAGAAGGCCTCTCACAACGAGTACGGAGATGAGAATTCTCAGGAAAGTACCCTGTAAAACGGGTGCCTTCATCGAAGATCTGAGCCTGTCCGAAGAAGAGAAAATAGCACTCGACAGCCTTGAAACCAAGAACCTGGTAGAAATACTGCCCGCCAATGTCATCATGCTAGTGAACACCAGTAATTCATGAAGAGAGCGTTGTCGGTAGCTTCTGACGATGTGGGAGCTCCTATTACACCCCTTGTGATAAGGCTTCTTCAGGCTATAAAAACGCGTGGTGATCTTCAGATGAGAGAAAAGAGGATCAGGATAAATCCGGAAAGCTGGAAAGCAGTGGAAAAAGAGCTCAGAGTTGATCCAGAGACCTTCGATGATACAGTGAGCCTCGCCAGGATATCCAGATTCATAAGTGAGAACGCCCTGACTGAAGCAGGGGTGGCACTCTTTCAGGCGGCGGATGAGCTTGTAAAGAAAGAGTACCCTTGGATTGAAGTCTGAAGCAGGCCTCACCGAGCGGTGGGGATTTTTTCACGGGTAGATCCCTCTCTTCTTTGTGGCGTAGGCCACCCTGTCTATAGCGAGTATGTATGCTGCTGTCCTCATATCGGTGTTGTACTTGTTCTTTGTTCTCATGACGTCACTAAAAGCTTCCTTCATCATCTTTTCGAGTGCGTTTCTTATCTGATCAAGATCCCAGAAGAACTCCTGAAGGTCCTGAACCCATTCGAAGTAGGAAGCGGTGACACCGCCAGCATTCGCGAGGATATCTGGGACCACAAGGACTCCTTTTTCTTCCAGTATTTCATCGGCTTCAACGGTTGTGGGACCGTTGGCTCCTTCCACCACGATCTTCGCCTTTATCTTTTCTGCGTTTCCTTCGTGAATGGCGCTTTCCAACGCCGCCGGAACAAGAACATCGACATCCAGCTCCAGAAGTTCTTCGTTGGAGATCCTTTCACCTTTGGGATAGGTGGCAACTGTTCCCTCCTCGAGTTTATATTCGATCAGCTCCTCCACGTCGAGTCCTTCTGGGTTGTACACACCACCTTTACTGTCACTCACTGCAACAACTTTCGATCCAAGTTCCTGTGCGATCAAGAGGGCTGCAAATCGTCCCACATTTCCAAAACCCTGAACGGCAACCGTTGCTTTCTTTGGATCTATTCCCATGGCGTCCATTGCCAGCCCGGTGCACACCTTCACCCCACGCCCTGTTGCCTCCTCACGACCCTTTGAACCTCCCAGATCCACAGGTTTTCCCGTGACCACTCCAAGGGCAGTGTAACCGACGTTCATACTGTAGGTGTCCATGTACCAGGCCATTACGTCCGCGTTCGTGTTCACGTCCGGTGCGGGAATGTCGTTGTGTGGGCCTATGATTATCTGAATCTCAGAAAAGTACCTTCTCGAAAGTCTCTCGAGTTCGTTTCTTGAGAGCTTCTTTGGGTCTACTCTGACTCCACCCTTTCCACCACCGAATGGCAGGTTCATCACGGCCGTCTTCCAAGTCATCCAGAACGCTAAGGCTTTGACTTCGTCCAGGTTGGTGTCGGGGTGATATCTGATACCGCCCTTCGCTGGACCCCTTGCAATGTTGTGCTGCACACGGTATCCGGTGAAGACTTCGATGTGACCATCGTCCATTCGCACCGGAAACTCGACGATCAAAACACGCTTTGGCCTTCTCAGAACCTCTGCAAGGTCCGGCTCCAGGCCCATGAGCTTTGCAGCACGGTTGAACTGCTCAACTGCCATTTCATAGAGACTCTTTTCCGACATCCTTCTCCCCTTCCTTTCGATTATGCGTGATACACCATATCGTTACTTATTGTAACATTTGCAGAAACAAAATCCAAAATCATCATCCCATTTTTGAGGGTGGATCATAAGGGAAGGACCCTGTACTCCTCGATCGTCTCCACACCTTCTGCTATCACCTGTATACCGGAGCTGTTTGCAGCGAAGAACCTCAACCATGCGGCACTTCAACCAATCTTTATGAATATCTCTGTTTATGAATATCTCTGATGAGATTTATGTCGATTTTTATGATGTCCGGCCTCAACTTCGTTAATATGTTCAACGAGGAAAAATCTTTTTCCACATTGTCTACGGTCATCTTCATCCCTTTCTTTCTCAAAGTTTCAGCAACGAAACTTTCGATATGTCCTATTTCTCATATTTCACCGGTTGAAAAGGAGATCTGTGCTATCGGGAGAACAGTAACTGCTCCAGCAAGCAAGATCTACCACGTCCGAAGCTTTGTGTTACCAAACTTTACTTTCCGATGCTGATGAGGATGAAGGCTAATGAACATTTGGACTTTGGATAGTTTTTCTGAACCACAAAAGACATTTTCTCCAGGGTTTTAAGGAGGGGGGTAAAGAGGGTG